>CAJATL010000025.1 GCA_903944895.1 uncultured Bacteroidota bacterium | reverse complement strand
TATTGGCGGCGAAGCCGCCAATAACCCCCACCCTCCCAGAATACTCCAAATACCTTGTCATTTCGATCCGCCGGTTGGCGGAGAGAAATCTAACAAGTTTAACCAGACCCCAATGATTTTAAAACAAAAAAAAGCCGGCCACAAACGGGCCGGCTTTTCATATTTTGAGTTTGAAAACTATTCGTCTTCGGCTTGTTCTTCTTCGTAAGCTTTGAGCAGTGCAGTCTGAACTTCACCGGGCACCTGGGCATATTCGGCAAATTTGAGCGAATAAATAGCGCGGCCACTGGTTATCGAACTTAAAGCTGTCGAATAACGGTTCATTTCGGCCAATGGAACTCTGGCTTTGATTTTCTGGTAGTTTCCTTCGCTGTCCATTCCCATAATCACGGCGCGGCGTCCCTGGAGGTCGGTCATTACATCGCCCATTTTTTCTTCAGGTACAATAACTTCCACATCGTAAATAGGTTCGAGAATTTTAGGACCAGCATTTTTAAAGGCTTCGCGGAAAGCATGGCGTGAGGCAAGTTTAAACGAAATTTCGTTCGAGTCAACAGGGTGCATTTTACCGTCGTAGATATAAACCACAATATCGCGGGCGTATGAACCTGTCAATGGGCCATCTTCCATTTTCTCCATCAAACCTTTCATAATTGCAGGTAAGAAACGTGCATCAATAGCTCCACCAACAACACAGTTTTTCATGATGAGTTTTCCACCCCAGTCGAGTTGAACTTCATCGGTTCCCCTGATCGGGAATTCGTTTGTAAAGGTCATTCCTTCGGTGTAAGGCTCAATCATCATGTGAACTTCACCAAACTGACCCGAACCACCTGATTGTTTTTTGTGGCGGTACATCGACTTGGCTTTTTTGGTGATGGTTTCGCGGTAAGGAATTCTGGTTACTATGTATTCGATCGGGATTTTCTCGATGTTTTCGACAATCCATTTTATCAGATTGAGGTGCAATTCGCCCATACCACCGGCAATAAGCTGGCGTAGTTCACGTGAATAGCTGATGGTAAATGTTTTGTCGACTTTATGCATTTCATGGAGAAAAGCGTTAAGTTTTTCTTCGTCACCCTGATTCTTGGCTTTTACAGCAAGGGTAATTTTGGTGTCAGGAAAAACAATTGGCTCGATAATATCATCAGCAATCTTGGGTGTATTGAGTGTTTCGTTGGTCGCAGTATTTTTAAGCTTAATTGTTGCGCCAATATCGCCGGCAACGAATTTGGTGATCTTTTCACGGTTTTTACCAGCCATCACAAACAACTGCGACAATCTTTCCTTGGTGCCATTGTTTCCGTTGACCATGTCGCTGCTTTCGTTCACTTCGCCGCTATAAACCTTGAAAAAGGACACTTCGCCAAGGTGTGACTCAATGGTTGTTTTAAACACCAATATAGAAGTCGGGTCGGCTGGGTTGCACTTTAAAAGTTTGCCTTCGGTGGTTTTTACCGGAGGCATTTCGGTTGGTGCAGGTGCAGAAGTTGTGATAAAGTCCATCAGCCGTTTAATGCCCATGTTGTGTTTTGCATTGATACAAAAAACAGGAAACATTCCGCGGTGAATTAAGCCGGCTTTTATGCCTTTGGCCATTTCATCTTCGGTAAGGGTTCCGTTTTCAAAAAATACTTCCATCAGTGATTCGTCATTTTCGGCAGCGGCTTCGATGAGTATTCCCTGAAGTTCTTCGGCTTTTGCTTTTTCGGATGCAGGAATATCCAGCTCCTGTACGGCGCCGTTATCGGAATATTTGTACATCTTCATTTTGATCAGGTCAATCACCGAATCAAAACCAAGACCAGCATTTACCGGGTATTGGCAGATGGTAACGTGATTTCCAAACTGAGCTTTTAACTGGCGGATGGTTTCTTCGAAATTCGATTTTTCGTGTTCGAGGTGGTTAATGGCAAAAATTACCGGGGTATTATTGCGTGAGGTGTATCTCCAACTGATTTCGGCGCCAACTTCAACGCCATTCTGGGCGTTGATAACCATAACGCCGGTGTCGGCAACTTTAAGTGCGGAAACAACTTCACCAACAAAATCATCGAAACCGGGGGTGTCGATAATATTAATTTTCTTTCCGCCAAATTCGGCGTAAAGCACAGTTGATGAAACTGAGTTTTGGCGCTCATGCTCGATGTCCCTGTAATCGGATACTGTATTTTTATCATCAACAGAACCTCTTCTGTTAATCACACCACCTTCAAGCAGCATGCACTCGGCAAGTGTTGTTTTTCCGGATTTTGCACCTCCTACGAGGGCAATGTTGCGAATTTCGTCAGTTTGATATACCTTCATTTTTTCTGATCGTAATTATTAATTTTTAAATTTTACAGACTATGCATTTTGAGGGTTGCAAAAATATAAAAAACTGATTAATAATAAAGAAACTTTGTGAATATTTGATTTTGGACGGTTTGCAGAAATCTGTCAGGACAAAAAAGTGCTGGTTTTGAGGGTGGTTTCCTGTTTTTTGGTATTGAACGGGTCGATTTGTATGCCGCCAAAAACTATTCTTCATCAGCATTGTTTAGTTAAAAATTAAAAATTGACGTAAAATGAATATCAAAATACATCATCAGGCTGATCAGGTCAAAGGGCAGTTTAACGGAGGCGCCATTTTAGAGAACAAGCCCATCGGATTTCCTCAGGATCGTGGCAAACAAGCGCCCTATTCAAATCTTTTTTACTGGGCACATGCCTGGAGTGATGAAGGTAGCTTAATTGGCGAGCATCCTCACCAGGGTTTTGAGATTATGTCGGTGGTTCTGGAAGGCGATATTGTGCATTACGACAACAAAAACAAAAGCTGGTTTCCACTGAAAAAAGGCGATGTACAAATTATCAGGGCTGGTTCAGGAATCACGCATGCCGAGCAGGTTAATCCCGGGAGCAGGATTTTTCAAATCTGGTTTGATCCTGACCTTACCAGAACATTGTCGATGGAGCCATCCTACAACGACTATAAAAGCCATGAACTGCCTGTTGCCACAAAAAACGGGATGTCAGTCACGACCATAAAAGGTGAAGGCTCTCCCATCAAAATGGAAACTCCCGGCATTTCAATTTTCGAAATTAACTGCAGAGAAGGAAATCATCATTTCAACCTGTATGATGAGAAGATAGTCTCGGTTTACCTGATAAGCGGTTACCTGAAAATTGGCGAACATTTGCTCGGTAAAGATGATTTTGCCATCATCAGCGGCATTACAAATCTTGTTTTTGAGGCCGAAACCCCTTGTCGGATTTTTCTCATTCAATCGCCCCAAAAGATTGGCTACACGCCCTATCAGGACCTTTACAAAAGATAGTTTTTTAACTTTTGAAAAGCTGTAAATGCGTGTGGCAGCAATTTCTTTGTATCTTGCACATCTTTTTTCAAAGTTAAAATGCTATGAGTATCGAAATACGCGAAGTTAAATCAAAAGGCGAGCTGAAAACCTTCATTCATTTACCTGGAATTATTCATAAGAACCACGACGCCTGGATTCCACCTGTTTATGCTGATGACTGGAAGTTTTTTGATGCAAAAAAGAACAAAACTTTCAGTTATTCCGATACCATTTTATTGCTCGCTTTTAAGGATCGGAAACCTGTTGGAAGGATTATGGGCCTTGTTAATCACCGGTTTAATGAGCAGCAAAATGCCTGCGATGCACGTTTTGAATTTATGGAGTGTTACAACGACAAAGAAGTTGCGCTTCAGCTTTTAAGCCATGTCGAAAACTGGGCACGGCAAAAAGGAATGACAAAAATGGTGGGTCCGATGGGTTTTTCGGATAAAGATCCGCAAGGTTTTGTTATCGAAGGTTTCGACAAACAGGCAATTATCGCAACAAACTGCAACTTCGAATACATGGTTAACCTTGTTACCGAAAATGGCTATTCAAAGCTGGTCGATTTACTCGACTATATTATCGAAATACCCGATGAAACCATGCCAATTTACCGTCGTGTTTTCGAGCGCGCTGAAAAATCAAGTGGACTCGTCGTTCATGAATTCACCAGCCAGAAACAATTCAAACCCTTTATCAAACCCATTTTCGTATTAATAAATGAAGCTTACCGCAACATTTATGGCTTTGTGCCGCTTGACGATGAAGAGGTTAATGAGTTTGCCAAGAGATATTTGCCCATCGTTGATCCTGAATTTGTTAAAGTGCTGACTTTCGGCGAAAAGTTAGTGGGGTTTGTAATTGCCCTTCCCTGTATGAGTGATGGGATAAAAAAATCGGGCGGAAGGCTTTTCCCTTTTGGCATTTTTCACATTCTGCGATCGGCGAAAAAGACCCGTAAACTGGACCTGATGTTAGGCGCCATTGATGAAGAATTCAGGAACCGTGGCGCTGATGTGTTGATGGGCATGAAAATATTTGAGTCGTGCCGCAAACGCAAAATCACACAAATCGAGAGCCACCTGGTTTTGGAAACCAACACGAAAATGCTTGCCGAACTTACCAAAGCCGGTGGTGTGGTGATGAAGCGATTCCGGATTTACCAGAAAATGCTTTAGAAATCTTCAAGGCTCAACCTGTTTTTAAAGATGCTTAAACGAGATTTTCAGACTTTAATCGTAAAGTTTGATTAAACCGTTGCTTTTCCCGATGGCGTTTTGAAATCTCCTGAAATCCCCTAAAGACGAAAAATTCAAGACAGCAAACAGGCTTTTAACTGCCTGTATGCAGCCCATTTTCGAACCTCTGGAAATTCTGCTTCAAAATTTGTGAGCACTATTAAAAACCTAACTCAAACATTTTGTTACATAAACTGTTTAGCATGCAAAATCTCTTTATTTTTGAAATCCATCAAAAAAGATTAAAAAATGAAATACGTCCCGGTATTTTTACACGGAGGGTTGCCCGGTGCAGCTTTTCGGGCAAAGCTTACTGATGCTTTGCCTGGGTTTGAACTCCATTTTTATGATAATTATGCCGGGTTTATCGAAAATATTGAGACCAATAAACCGCCGGTTATTATCATTGTTCCGGGAAATCTCACCGCTGATGAGCATCAAAAAATGAGTGCTGCTGTGCGTTTCGTCAGGCAAAGCGGCACTTCGGTGGTAATGACTTCATCTGTTCAGGAAAATCCGTTGGAGGATATTTCAATTTTTCATGAGGCTGATCTGGTGATTTCCGAAAGTATTGGTTCTGAAAAGTGGAACAGGATTATTTCCGCATTAATTCCGGATGAAGAAGAAAAAGTACAATCGCTTTTGCAGCCTGATGAAGAGGATTTAAAAGACAGCAAGCGTCAGTTTTCGACTTTAATTGAAAACCTGCCGGGCATTGCTTACCAGTGCAAAAATGATCAATACTGGACCATGCACTTTATCAGTAAAAATGTAAAGCAGCTTACCGGTTACCAGGCCGATGATCTCATCGACAACAAACTAATCAGTTTCAGCGAAATTATCTTTCCAGAAGATCGCGAATACGTTTCGGAGACCATCTTGAATTCAGTCGGGAAAAGCAAGCCGTTTAAACTGGAGTATCGCATCAAAACCCGACAGGGAGGTATAAAGTGGGTTTGGGAACAAGGCCGTATTGTCAGGCTGAAACATGAAACGGAATCCTTACTCGAGGGTTTCATTATCGATATCACCGAAAGGAAAATGGCTGAAATCAGGGCCGAAATCATGCATAACATTGCTGTGGCGCTCAATGCAACAAAAGATATGAGCGGGCTTGTGAAATTTATCCGGGATGAACTTGGTAAAGTGGTTAATGCGAAAAATTTTATGTTAGCCTTGTATGATGAACATAAAGACGAACTTTCGCTTCCGGAATTAAGTGACGATCATAACCAGTTTGAAAATATACGGTTGGATAAAACTTTGTCTGCGCTGGTAATCAGGAAAAACAAATCCCTCCTGCTCACAGGAAGCCAGATTGAAGAAATGCAGCAAAAAGGCAAAATTGAAGGCTTTACATCTCCGGCAAAATCCTGGCTGGGAGTGCCGCTGAGGGTTGTTGATAAAGTTTCAGGTATCATCATTTTACAGGATTTCGATAGTGAAGATGCAATCAGCGAATACGACCGCGATCTGCTGGAATTTGTCTCGGCTCAGGTTGCGGCCACCATCATCAAAAAGCAATCGGAAGATGAGATACGAAAGTTGCTGCAGTCGGTCGAGCAAAATCCAAATCCGATAATCATCACCAACAAGGCCGGAACAATCGAATATGTCAACAGGAAATTCACCGAATTATCGGGGTTCGAATCTTCAGAAGTATTGGGAATAATCCCACATATTCTTGACCCAAAAATAACAGATCCTCTTTTTTGTGAACGAATCTGGGACAAAATCCTTGATGGCAGCGATTGGCACGGAGAATATTTTAATTTCAAAAAAAGCGGTGAAACCTACTGGGAACTTGCCTCCATTTCGCCAATTAAAAATGACGACGGAACAATCACACATCTGATTTATAGTAAAGAAGACATTACAGGCAGGATTAAAATGGAGAAGGATTTGGTTGCTGCCAAAATAAAAGCCGAAGAATCCGACAAGTTAAAAACCGCCTTTCTGGCCAATATGTCGCACGAAATCCGAACACCGATGAATGCCATCATCGGCTTTGCCGAAATGCTCCACGAAGAAAATTATACGGCTCAGGAGCATTCCAGGTTTACCAAGCTTATCGGCGAAAACGGCCGTAAGTTATTATCCATTATCGACGATATTATTGATATTGCAAAGATCGAATCAGGGCAATTAAATATTTCGACGCTTCGTTGCTCGGCCAACAAGATACTTTTTGATAACTACTATGTTTTCAGAGAAATAATCGCAAAGCACAATAAGCACAACATCGAACTCAGGACTTCACAAAATGTTCCCGATCAGAACCTGCAATTTATTTCCGATCCCCACCGCATCAACCAGGTAATTTATAACCTGATGACCAACGCCCTCAAATACACTTTTCAGGGATTTATCGAACTGGGCTACAAGCTTATCACCATCAACAACAAGCAAAATATTTGCTTTTATGTGAAAGACAGCGGCGTTGGGATTCCCAAAGAAAAAAGCGAAATTATTTTCGACAGGTTCCGGCAGATCGAAGAAAATCATACCCGTGTTACCGGAGGTGCCGGGCTTGGGCTGGCCATCTCCAAAAATATTGCCCGACTGATGGGTGGCGATATTACGGTTGATTCGGAAATAGGGCAGGGATCTACTTTTTATTTTACGATCCCGTTTAATGAGGTCAGATCCGACGAAAAATACGAAGAACCTGCCGGAATGACGCGGAGAAGTCCAAACTGGGCCGACCATTCGATTTTGATTGCCGAAGACGAAGATTCGAATTTCCAGCTCCTCGATGTCATGCTTCGTAAAAGTAAGGTTAAAGTGATGCGGGCTTACAATGGAAAAGAAGCTGTTGAATTTGTGCGAAGCGGCAAAGACTTTGACCTCGTTCTGATGGATGTACGCATGCCCGTAATGAACGGTTATGATGCGACGGCAGCAATAAAGGAGATTAATCCCAACCTTCCGGTGGTTGCACAAACAGCCTTTGCTTTGAGTGGCGACCGCGAAATAAGCATTAATTCGGGTTGCGATGATTATATTTCGAAACCCATCAAATCAGATGAATTATACAGGATTATCTCCAAATTTTTTGAGTAGGATTATTCATCAATTAGATGTTTTTCCTGATTAGGGAGCATCTCAAACCGGGATCAGACAAAGATTTTTGTATTAAGAAGAACGCAGGTTTACCGAAAAAAATAACCGCCGCAGTGCAATCAACACTACGGCGGTTATTTTTTTAGATCAGATTAATCTATTCGGCAGTTTTTACAATTTTGTCAACCGGGATGGTTTTTAACATGTTGGTAACTTCGTTTTCATCCGGAATCCCATTACAGGCAAAGGTAAACATCGAACTGCCAAAAGGCATTTGAATATTGTAGGAAACCTCGCCTTCGGCACTCACGCTTTTGGTGAGGAGCGCCTTGTAGTTTTCGATTTTAATCCGCTTTTGGTTGGGATCAGAATTGATGAACGACGGCATGGCCAGCATCGCATTAATGGCGGTAATCATTGGTGAATCGCTCATAATCTGAACCGAAGCATCTTTGTTTTCTCCCTTGTAATTGCGGTTTACAAATAAGCCTGCAAAACCCGTGGTTACACCGGTAACATTATCGTTTTCGATCAATTTATCCATCCCGCCAATATTGTCGGGCAGCAAGGCAAGAATATCTTTTCCGATTGCCTGATTGATACCCTGCAACGCCTGCTGAAGCGCAAAACGTGAGTTTTCAAGATCACCTGAACTGTATGAAGCCTCTGCTTCATTTAGTTTTTCCTGGACGTCCTGTGCCTTTACCTGGAATCCGAGGCAGAGCACAAACATTAAGGCACTTATTATGAGCTTTTTCATTGTTCTCCTAATTCTTTTTTAATTTTTTCGATATCAATATTTTCTGCTGCACTCATGATTTCCTCTTCGCTGGCAAAGTTAATTCCTTCAGCGATCAGGATGGACGATTGTCCGAAAGGTACGCTGAGTTTATAGCCTGATGATTCGTCATACTCAAGAACGGCTCTGTATTCTTTGAATTTTACCTGTTTGTGATTCTGGTCCTGCGTTGAAGCATACGAGCCGGAAGCGAGGTACATGTTGGCCATCGAGAGCATGCCAGCATCATTTCCGATCGTAATTCCAAGTTCCTGGTCACCTTTTCGGTAGGTCCGCTCGATAATCAATCCCACAAAACCAATCCCTGAGCTGGTTACATTGTCTTCCTCAGTAACTTTGTCGAGACCTGAAATCGATTCAGGAAGACCTTTGAGAATTTGCTTTCCGATTTCCAGCTCGATGCCCAAAATGGCCTGACGAACCGAAAAACGTGCATTGCTGTATTGTTTTCCGTCAAAAGCAGTTCCTGCATCTTTGATGTTTGCTTTTACATCGGGGGCAGTATTGCTCAGCCCACCGCCACGGTTGTTATTAGCTCCCGATGATGAACCTGATGAAGATCCCGATGACCCCGAAGTTCCCTGATTGGGATAATTTGATGGATTGCCTTGATTTTGCTGGTCGGTTTTGTCTTTCCCGAAAATTTTTTCGATAGCCTTGTCTTCCGTTTTGTTCTTAACTTTTTTAAGAAAACTTTGCGAAAAAACCTGATCGGTTGAAAAGCCGGCAAACAAAAGCGTTAGAAAAATTAAAATTCCGTACTTTTTCATTTTTTAATCAATTTTAATGTGAAGCGAAAGTAAACAATTAATCTTTCCCCAGATACAAATTTAAGGATTTAAACGCGCAACGTCAAATTGGAATTTGAGGAAAGTACTTCCCTAATTTTTTTATCGCGATATTTGCGCCTTCATAAAACGGATAACTTACAGCAGATGAATAAGATTGAACTTTTGGCTCCGGCAAAAAATGCTGAGGCAGGAAAAATTGCCATTAATTGCGGCGCTGATGCGGTTTACATCGGCTATCAGAAATTTGGTGCACGTGCTGCGGTGGGTAATTCGCTAAAAGATATTTCGGAACTTGCCAGTTACGCTCATCTATTTAATGCCCGGGTTTATGTAACGGTGAATACTGTTTTATTCGATCATGAGCTTGACGAAGTTCAAAAGCTCATTTATCAGTTGTACGAACTTGGCGTGGATGCCTTCATTATCCAGGATTACGGCATCCTGGAGATGGATTTACCGCCCATCCCGATTTTTGCCAGCACCCAGATGCATAATCACAATCCCGACCAGATTCGTTTCCTTGAAAAGGTTGGCTTTAAACGAGCCATCCTGGCAAGGGAGTTATCGTTAAAACAGATCGAAGAAATCAGGGCGGCAACGAATATTGACCTTGAATTTTTTGTTCATGGCGCGCTCTGCGTTTGTTACAGCGGGCAATGCTATTTTAGTCAGGCCATCAAAAAAGGTAGCGCCAACCGCGGGGAATGTGCCCAGCCTTGCCGCTCCTATTACGATCTCAGCGATGAAAGCGGGAAAACCATTGCAAAAAATAGGTTTATTCTGTCGCCAAAAGACCTCAATCTTTCCGGCTATCTGCGCCAGTTGATGGATGCCGGAATTTCATCTTTTAAGATAGAAGGCCGGTTGAAGGACCTGAATTATGTGAAAAATATTACCGCCTTTTACAGGAAAAAAACTGACGAAATTCTGGAAAGCTCGCGCGGATTTAAAAAAGCATCGTCAGGAAAGGTGATTTTTGATTTTGTTCCTGATCCCGAAAAATCCTTTAACCGCGGGTTTACCAACTATTTTATCGAAGGCAGGAAATCAAAGGTTTCATCGTTCGATTCGCCAAAATCGCTTGGGAAATACCTTGGAAAAGTTCAGGAATTGACACCGCTGTATTTTAAAATCGAAACAAGCGAAGTTTTGGCCAATGGCGACGGGCTTTGCTTTTTTGATGCTAAGAAAAATTTGCTGGGTCTCCGTTTGAATAAAAACGAAAGCGGAAAACTTTACCCCGATTCGTTAAATGGCCTTTTTATTGGTGCCGAAGTTTACAGGAATCACGATCAGGAAATGACGAAAAAGCTCGAAACATCAGGCACCGTAAGGAAAATTGGCGTTCGGTTTTTGCTTCATGAATTCGAAAATAAGATTGTTTTGGAGGTTTTTGATGAAGATAATAACCGTGCAAATCTCATCATCGAAACCGAAAAAATTCCTGCCAACAATCCCGAAAAGGCGATCGAAACCATCAAAAAGCAGTTATCAAAATCCGGTGAAACCATTTTTGAAGTCACCGGAGTTGAGATCAGGCTTAGCCAGGCACTTTTCTTTCCGGCCTCCGTTTTAAACGATTCGAGGCGGCTCATCCTGGAGCAATTATCCGCCGAAAGGCTAAAAAATTACAAACCGGATACTTCCACAATCATCAAAAATGATTTTCCTTTTCCTGAAAATGAACTCGATTTTAAAGCAAATATCGTCAACGAAAAGGCGGTGGCATTTTATAAAAGGCACGGCGTAACCAGCCTGACCTATGGTTTCGAAAAAGAAACTCCCACAGCACCTGCCGAAATTATGACCACCAAATATTGTGTAAAATTTCAGATGGGACTTTGTACCGGAAAAAAGGAAGGTGCCTCCGAAGATGTGATGTTTATGAACGACAACCAGCGCAAATACAAGCTTGTTTTCGATTGTAACGCGTGTAAAATGAAGGTGGTTTTGTGAGACTTTCTATTACAGAGATGGCTTAATGTTTTTACTTTTCATCAGTTTTTAACCATCGCCATAAAGGAATAAATTCGATTTCGCCGGTATTTCCAAACCACGAAAGTTGCTCCTTTGCCTCATAATCATTGGTAATCACGATCAGGCGATCACATTTGAATTCGGTGCCAGCTTTCAATAGCGACCTGGTTTCGCGCTCCTTTACTTTTGTCTCCGCAATCGAATAACAAACCTGAATCAACTGCGTAATTTTCATTTCCTGTTGAATCACAAAATCAACTTCTTCCTGGTTCTGATTTTTATAAAAAAACAGTTTAATCTCTCCCTTAAGTTCTCTTTTTTTCAATTCGATAGCAACGGTATTTTCGAACAGTTTTCCGGTGTTTATGCTGAATTTGAAAGCTTTTGCCTGGAAATAGCCATTGTCGTAGCAATAAATCTTTTTGGCAGATTTAACCTGTTCGGTGATTTTAAACGAAAATCTTGAAACACTAAACAGCAGAAAAGCCTCTTCAAGATAGGAAAGGTATTTTGCCGCTGTGTGAAAGCTATTGAAACTTCCAAGTTTTTGAATGGAAGTTTTTGAAAACTCACCGGTTATATTGGTGATCAGTACTTGGGCCAAATCGGTAAGTGCGTTTGGAAATCGTACACGGTAACGTTTTACAATGTCTTTTAAAATGATCGAATCGAAAAGGGCAGTTAGATATTCGTCAGGATCGTAGTTTTTTACCCAGACTTCGGGAAATCCGCCTCTGGTAACATATTCGAAGCATTTTTGCTGGATATCCGAAGTAAGATTTATGTCGGTAAACAAGCGCAATATTTCGTTAAACGAAAAAGGGAAAACATAGGTGCTGTAATGGCGGCCAGTTAAATGAGTTGCCAGATCGCTGCTTAACAAGTGTGAATTGCTCCCGGTAAGCAGGAGTTTGTAGCCGTCACGTTGCAGGCGATTGACAATGATTTCCCAATTATTTACATTTTGAATTTCATCAAAAAACAGGATTTTCGGGTTATTGTAAACTGCACGTATGGCCGAAACAATTTCATCAAAGTTTTCGACACGCAACAGCCGCTCTTCATCAAAGTTTACATAACCGACGCCAGTCTCCAGGCCGGCAGAATGCATGGCAAAAAACGATTTCCCAGCTCTCCTTGGGCCGATTATCACACTGATCATGTCCGTGTTAAAGCCCTTTAATTCAGCTTCCCTTTGAACATATTTCTCCTGAAGCCTGCGTTCGAATTCAGCTTTTTGTCCTGAAATAATATTTTGTATCATTTGTGCATTATTTAACTCATAGTGCACAAAAATAGTCAACTTTTGTGCAGTATGATGTTGGAAGTGCATAAATCCCCTAAAATATTTTTATCAAAATGAGGATTATTTTCATGAGTGTAGTCTAAAAACTGTTTATTTTGGGCTAAAGCCCGGTAACTGGTTGTTTTTCAAAAGGCTGTCTCAAAATAAAATATTTAACCGCAGAGAACCGCAGAGTTGAATCGCAGAGAACCGCAAAGATTATTATTTCAACGTGTTGTCTTTGCGGCCCTTTGCGTCTTTCTTTGTGTTCTTTGCGTTTTATAAACATTTGAGACAGCCTATTGATATTATTGATATTCTGGGCTTTAGTCCAATTGATTTCATATTTAACACCTTTTTAGACTGATCTGTTTCATGTTTTAACTTTTCCATCTGTAAAATAATTGCATGGTTTTCCAGTGAAGGCAAGGTAAATATGAATCCTGAAAACTTCAATTTTCGTTTTTGCCGAAGATTTAAATCAAACATTCCCCGAAAATCGAAATATAAAATCAATCCCGGCAAAACGTGTTGTATCATGATATTTAAGCAAACATCCCACCTAAATTTTTTAATTACTCGCCAAAGGGCAAAAAGTTTTTATTTTTGCACCGGTTAAAAATCAGTATTTTAATATTCAGAACTAACAAAATGAAAAATTTAAAAGTTGCCGAACTGCTCAAAAGCACCGAATTCGACCGGATTGTAAACGTAAAAGGTTGGGTTCGCACCAAACGTGGAAATAACAAAGTAGCGTTTATCGCCCTTAACGACGGTTCGGTAATCCATAATATCCAGGTTGTGGTTGATGTTGCCTCATTTGATGAGGAAATGCTGAAACTCATCACCACAGGTGCCGGAATTTCGGTTACAGGCAAATTGGTTCAGTCGATGGGTCAGGGGCAAAGTGTCGAAATTCAGGCCACCGAAATCGAAGTTTATGGCACGGCAGACGCCAACACTTACCCGCTGCAAAAGAAGGGACATTCACTGGAATTTCTTCGCGAGATTGCCCATCTTCGCCCACGCACAAACACTTTTGGAGCAGTTTTACGAATTCGCCATTCGCTAGCCTTTGCCATCCATAAATATTTTAACGACCGTGGTTTTTATTACCTGCACACGCCCATCGTCACCGGCTCGGATGCCGAAGGTGCCGGAGCAATGTTCAGAGTAACTACGCTCGATGCGCTTAAACCGCCATTGACCGAAACCGGCGAAGTAAATTTTAAGGAAGATTTCTTTGGGAAAGCTACCAACCTCACCGTTTCAGGACAGTTGGAAGGCGAGCTTGGCGCGACAGCCCTGAGTTTGATTTATACTTTCGGGCCAACTTTCCGCGCCGAAAATTCCAATACTCCGCGCCACCTTGCCGAATTCTGGATGATCGAACCTGAAATGGCTTTTTACGACATCACCGACAACATGGACCTTGCCGAGGATTTTCTGAAATACCTCGTCAATTATGCGCTTGAGCACAATGCCGATGATCTCGAATTCCTGAATACGATGTATGACAAGGAACTTGTTGCCCGCCTCCGTTCAATTACCGAAACAAAATATGAAAGGCTTGATTACACCGAAGCCGTTGAGATTTTGATAAAGTCGGGAAAAACGTTTGAATTCCCGGTTTCCTGGGGCATCGACCTTCAGTCGGAGCACGAGAGATACCTGGTTGAACAACATTTCAAAAAACCGGTCATCCTCACCAATTATCCGCGCGACATCAAAGCTTTTTACATGAAGCAAAACGACGATGGCAAAACGGTACGAGCCATGGATGTTTTATTCCCTAATATCGGCGAAATTATCGGCGGCTCGCAACGTGAGGAAGTTTATGAGAAACTGGTAAACCGCATGCGCGAAATGCACATACCCGAAAAGGAAATGTGGTGGTATCTCGAAACCCGGCAATACGGCACAGTGCCTCACAGCGGTTTTGGGCTTGGCTTTGAGCGCCTCGTGCTCTTTGTTACCGGCATGAAAAATATCCGCGACGTAATTCCTTTTCCACGCACACCACAAAATGCTGAATTTTAACTTGCTAAAGTTCTCATTTAGGAAAATCACTAATTTTTTTTAGAAATTTGCAATGAAATTTCATCTGCAGTTTTAGGCCGGTGATGTAAAAAATAAGATTTAAAGGGTTTGATAAGCAGTTTTTATGTATGTTTGGAATGATTTTTAAACATCAAAAACGTTTTTTTAAGTAGTAAAATATGGGTAAACAGGGTTTAATACAGAAACTGTCGCTTCAACAGAAATTGTCGCCTCAACAAATTCTGCTCATGAAGTTGTTACAGATTCCGACGATGGCCCTGGAGCAGCGGATAAAACAGGAAATTGAAGAAAACCCTGCGCTCGAAGACCTTGCCGAATCAGAAGAAGAATTCAAAGACCCGGATACGGAGGATGATTTTGAAAATGAATTCGACAATGAAGCCAGCGACGAATTCGATTTGCACGATTATATTGATGATGACGAAATCCCGGCATACAAGCTTCAGGCCAACAATTACAGCCCTGACGACGATCGAAAGGAAATCCCTTTTGCTTCAGGCAATAGTTTTCAGGAGCATCTGATTTCACAGCTTGGATTACGAAATCTTGAGGAAAAGCAAAATGTTATCGCGCTCATCATCATCGGCAACCTCGACGATTCGGGTTATCTGCAGCGTGAGCCAAATGCCATGGTCGACGATCTGGCATTTACCCAGAATCTCACCACCACGCCTGACGAAATTCTGAAAGTGCTTAAAATAGTCCAGGAATTCGACCCTGCCGGAATTGGTGCCCGAAATCTCAAAGAGTGCCTGCTCCTCCAATTGCGCCGTAAACAGATCGAAGAACCCCGCCCCGAAATCAACATTGCCATTCTGGTGCTTGAGCGGTACTTCAACGAGTTCATCAAAAAGCACTACGACAAAATCATGAAAAAGGCCAGGATCAGCGAAGATGAGCTAAAAAGCGCCATCGCTGAGATTCTGCGGTTAAACCCAAAACCTGGCAACTCGATCAGCGAAACTTCAAAAACCAACCAGTACATTTCGGCCGATTTTGTCATCACAAATCCTGACGGGAAACTTGAGCTTTCGCTGAATTCGAAAAATATGCCCGAACTCCGTCTTAGCAGGAATTATGTCGAGATGATCGAATCGTATATTGGCGACAAAAGCAAGAAAAGTACGCAGCAAAAGGACGCCATACTTTTTGTTAAACGCAAAATCGATTCGGCAAAATGGTTTATTGATGCCATAAGGCAGCGTCAAAACACGCTTTATGTCACGATGCACGCCATCATGGAATACCAGAAAGAATATTTCCTTACCGGCGATGAAACCAAGCTCCGGCCCATGATTCTCAAGGATATTGCCGAAATTGTAAATCTCGACATTTCAACCATTTCGAGGGTTGCCAACAGCAAATATGTTCAATCACCTTTTGGAACTTTTTTACTGAAGAGTTTTTTCTCCGAATCCATGCAAACCGATTCGGGAGAAGAGGTTTCGACGCGTGAAATAAAAAAAATTCTCCAGGATTGTATTGTTGCCGAAGAAAAAGGCAAACCGCTCACCGACGAGCAACTGACAAAAATCCTGAAGAAAAAAGGGTACAACATTGCGCGCCGCACCGTAGCCAAGTACCGGGAACAGCTCAATATTCCGGTTGCGCGACTTCGAAAAGAACTCTAAACATAATTCACTTACAGCCTTCCCCTTCAATGGAAAAAAATCTCGCAAAGTTCATTTCTGTTATCTTTCATCCTTTGCTTTTTCCAACCTATTACCTGTTGATTATTTTAAACATGCAGTTTAGCTTTTCGCTGTTTATGCCCGAAAAGGGCAAATGGATGGTTGTGGGATTGGTTTTTATTGCAACTTTTTTGCTGCCGGTTTTGGTTACCGAAATCTTAGGTTGGAAACTGAAAAGATTTTTCGCGAATAATGGCGGCGATGAGCGGTCATTAAATCTGGCAACGGCCATATTTTTCTATATCACCACCTATTATTTTTTAACCGGAATTCAGCTTACGCCGATTTTTACAATCTTTATTCTGGGATCGGCAACGCTGCTGGTTATAACAGTGATCATTTCGTCACTTTGGAAGATAAGTGTTTACATGATTGCAACGGGAGCACTTTTTGGCGCTTTTTTGTGCATTGCCATCATTCTTAAAACTGATTTATTGCTGTTGCTGATTACATTGATTTTCTTTGCCGGATTTATCGGATATTCGAGGCTTAAATCTTCAACCCACACACCCATGCAGGTTTACAGCGGTTTTTTGTTAGGCACGGTGACCATGTACCTGCATTTCCTTTATTTTTAATCAGAGAGATGATCAAGATCACGGCAGAAATCGTGTAAACAGCGTTCATTGTTGTACCGTAAATGCTCATTGCGGAAAAAATTAAACGATTAACTCTGATTTTAAATTACCTTTGAAACACGATTCCAATCTTCAGTTAATATTACATCCAAGAATTGCTTAATCATGAATACAAAAGTTGCAGTTTTCAGTCTTTTTTTTGTTCTGGTTTTTCAGGGATATGCACAAGATCTTATTCAAGCCGGCCAGATATCAGGAATTAATGTTCATTTCACAGATTACGAACCGGATTCAGTTGTTGAACTCATCTCCTCTGAAAATGGGTTTTATCTGGATGTTGATTCTGACGGTGTTAATGACTTAGGCTTGTTTGTTTATGGATATGATGGAGCACCGTCTCAATATAGATTCTGGTCTTCAGCAATTATAGTTAATGATAATTTGAAAATTATTACTTCTGATAGTAGTATAACCTGGGTGCGGGAACTTGATGAGGGTTACACCATTTCGGAAAATCAAACATGGAATAGCGATTCATTGAATTTATTTCTCCTACGTAAATACCAGCACTATTTCTATCCTCCCCCAGGAGTAGGTTATTATGATGGTGAATTTGAATCGGGTTATCTGGGTTTTAAGATTGACAACCCCTTGGAGACATTTTATGGATGGGTTCATCTTATTGTAAATGTTAATCCCTATTCAGCTTCAATCACAGCAAAACGTATGGCAATCAAAGGGGTCACTGTAGGAATTAATTGTCCATCCAAGTCGGCTAAGACAGTAAATTTATACCCAAATCCCTGTGATGAAGAAATTAATATTGAGTTTAATGCGACAAATTCCAACGACATTTTTTTTGAGGTAATTGACTCGTTTGGTAAAAAAATCATGGATGGATATGCTTTGGGTTTTCAAATGAGAATCAATACTTCTGAAATGATTCCGGGAATATATTTGCTAAGAGTTATCCAGGAGGATAAAATTGTTAGCTATTCAAGGTTTATTAAACGGTAGGGAAAAAAGACTCCCATTTTCAGAAACCCAAAAATTGTCAAGGCCAAACGACATTATTATTTTATCAATTCAACGATTAGGCTCTTAAAAAGTCATTATTGATAACATGTTAACGATAATTTTATTCTATTTTCCTTGCTGTTTCTATCCATTGGGGTGTTACGTTCCCTGAAAGGCTTTTTTCCTGAAAGGAAAAACGTAGTGAATTAATGGGAAAAAGAAAAAAACACTAAGGCACTAAGTACACAGAGGAACACTAAGAAATCCTTAGTGAAACTTAGTGATCTTAGTGCCTTAGTGGTAATAGTATTCTTTGCTCTGGTTTGCCAATGGGGTGTTATGTTCCCTGAAAGGCTTTTTTCCTGAAAGGAAAAACGTAGTGCCTTATTTTTGAAATTGATGTTTTTTTTGGCAGAAATCACAAAAGTCATCCCCCCGATAGCTATCGGGGCTATCGGGACAAATCACAAGTTAAATCAAGGAATTATTTGAGTTTTGAGTTTTGTTATTTGTTATTTCTGGTTTATCCAGGTTAGGATAACGAATTGCAAGCAACCAATAAAATTAAGGATTTGAAAGTATTTTCATTAAAAGGAACCGATTTGGTTCATCGTCCTAATTCCCTGACAAAAGAAAAGAGGTTAAAAAGTTCCTAAACTGAAATAGAATCTTTATGCTCCTTTACCGTTTGGAGTGCTTGGTTTAGAATAAGTTATTTAAATAATGATACAAAAAATGAAAGGATTGTCTGTTCAAACTAATTGAATTCCAAAACATCAGGATTTATTTGTGATGGACCACAATCCTTCTCAATGCATTAAAAAGGCTATTTAATTTCTCTTTTTATTGGCACTCATGAAGAAACTTCAAAAAACAGCAAAATCAGCCCAAAAATTTATTGATCACAAAATCGGAATTGCCGGTGCCATTTTTATGGGTGGAATTGTTTTCGGAATAAACTATTTTTCGACGCATGAAATTTCAGGTTCAATTACCGCTGCAATAAAACAGGGAACTTATACTTTTATTTTTGGTGGAACATTAATGAAAGGTTGCGAATATCTGGCAATAAACATTCAAAATCGCAAATGGGCTATTGTGGCATCAGTAGTCATACCTTCAACTTTTACATTATTATTAACTTTTGGTATGCACAGCCTGAAAGGTACACCAAAGCCTCTTGAATCAACAATTCCAACTTTGATAATAATTCCAGCTACTGCCGTTTGGGGAATAATAAAAAGAAAACAATTGGATCAGAATGGCATGAGCGAAATACCCACCGAAATCGGGTAAACATCTGGACCTTTTCCTTTTTTGAAAATATCTGTCAGCGAGAAAAATCCTGTCAGGTTTATAAACTTCCAACCGGCACGGGCTGTAATTCCATACCTGAAAGTTTCAACATTACGGACATCCCTGAATTTTACACCCAGCTCATCAGTGGTTTCAAAGAGGTAATCGTCGCCTTTGTATTTGGTGTGGCTGTCGATCAGCCATCCCATTTTAAAGCCAACAGCAGCCCTGAATTCGTCCTTGGTCCGTAACCTGAACTCGATTGGAATGTCGAAATAGGTGTAAGAAATTTTATTCTTTTTGTATTCGGTGCCCGGATAAAGGGTTTTTATCCTTTCAAGTTTTGTATTACCTGTCGAGTCATTAACAACAGGGAAAGCGTTGCTGTAAAAGTTGTGGGCACCAAGGCCAACGCCGATGGCAACACTAAGATTACTTTTTCCTAAACGGTAATCGTAAAGTCCCGAAAAATTCATCCCCTGGTTAATAGTTCTTGTTTCGATACCTTTTGGCAGGTTAGAATAAATATCGGTAAAAACATCTATCACCGTGCTGAATTTTTTGCGGGTGCTCTCAGTAATTTCCTGAGAAAAGCTGCTCAGCGTTGCAATTGCGAGTACAAGAATGATCGTGAATTTTTTCATCAGTTTGTCGATTTATTGGCAAAAGTACATTAATTATCATTTGAAAAACGATATGCCACCTTTTGTGTGTGGTAAAATGCTGGCTTATCGAAATAAATGATGATAACTGAAATCGGGCCGGAAATATTACAAACCTGTAAAAAACTGCTTGAATTATATCTCCCCTTCACCAACCATTTCGATCGAAGTCGAAATCCGGCAAGTGTTATTTGTACTATCCTGAAACACGAGGTAAATTGGTTTTTCATTCCTGAGCATATCGATAATTACAGGCAAAGCGTTGAAATGATAATAAAGAAAGTATAAACCACTTGTTTTAACCGATTTTGGGAGCGCACAACCATCGGTAAGAAAGTTTACGTACCCAAGAAATCCGGTTTCGCCATTGATCACTAAAACTGCCTGGGTGTCGTTCGATCCGCTTCGTGAAGCATAATTAAGGTATGAATAACTCTTAATTTCTTTTGTTTCAACGCTTTTTTCCATATTGATTTTATTTTTTGAGATTGGAGATCCAAAACTAAGTAATTTTTATAATCAAATACCGGATTGATAAAATTGTTTGCAGCAGCAGTCCTGAATTTGACAAAAATCCGGTCAATTTTGTTATTTTCGCAGCTTCAACCAAAAAAAATTTATCATGCTCAGAACACACACTTGCGGAGAATTAAATATTCAATCAGCCGGGCAGGAAGTAATCCTGACGGGATGGGTACAACGGATCAGGGACAAGGGCGGATTGGTCTGGATTGACCTTCGCGACCGTTACGGTATAACTCAGTTGATGATGGAAGAAGGAACTTCCGACCCGGCGGTTATCGAAACAGCCAAGGAATTAGGTCGCGAATTTGTGATCCAAACCAAAGGACTGGTTATTGAGCGGGTTTCGAAAAATCTAAAAATACCAACCGGTGAAATCGAGATTAAAGTCAGCGAAATTAAGGTCCTGAACAAATCAAAACTTCCTCCTTTTACCATCGAAGACAATACTGATGGGGGAGAGGAGCTGAGAATGAAATACCGGTACCTCGATTTACGCAGGACACCAGTGCGCCGTAATCTGGAACTTCGCCACCGGATGGCCATCGAGACACGTATTTATCTCGACAAACAGAAGTTTATCGAAATCGAAACACCTGTCTTAATAAAATCAACCCCCGAAGGCGCCCGCGATTTTGTGGTTCCTTCGCGTATGAATCCCGGAGAGTTTTATGCGTTGCCACAATCGCCACAAACCTTTAAGCAATTGCTAATGGTTGCCGGCTACGACAGGTATTATCAGATTGTAAAATGCTTCCGTGATGAAGATTTACGTGCCGACCGTCAGCCGGAATTTACACAGATCGATTGTGAGATGGCTTTTGTTGAGCAGAACGATATTCTGAATACCTTCGAAGGATTGACAAAATATCTCTTTTCGAGGATAAAGGAAGTTGATTTTGCTGATCCTTTTCCACGAATGTCGTATGCTGATGCGATGAAACAATATGGCTCCGATAAGCCTGATATCCGTTTTGGGATGAAATTCGAAGAACTTGACGATCTGGGAAAAGGCAGGGATTTTAAGGTTTTTGATGATGCCGGACTTGTTGTCGGAATCTGTGTGCCTGGCTGCGCCGATTATACGCGCAAACAGTTGGACGAGCTTACCGAATTTGTTAAGAAGCCCCAACTTGGCGCCAAAGGATTGGTTTATATCCGGTTTAACCTTGATGGAACCATCAAGTCGTCAGTTGATAAATTTTTTAACGAAACCGAATTAAAAAGCTGGGCCGAAAGGTTTAATGCCCAACCTGGCGACCTGATCCTTGTTTTGGCCGGAGATATCAATTTAACCCGCAAAGCACTCAACGAATTAAGGCTCGAAATGGGTGGACGACTTGGCCTGCGCAAGCCCGACACTTATGCTCCGTTATGGGTTGTCGATTTTCCGCTTCTGGAGTGGGATCAGGATACGGCAAGGTTTTATGCCATGCATCATCCGTTTACTTCGCCAAAACCCGAAGATATTCACCTGCTTGCAGGCAGTCCCGGCGAAGTCAGGGCTAATGCTTACGACCTTGTAATTAATGGTGTTGAGATTGGTGGAGGTTCAATCAGAATTCACGACAAGGAGCTTCAGAAAAATATGTTTTCGATTCTTGGTTTTACCGATGAACAGGCACAGGCGCAATTTGGCTTCCTGATGAATGCATTTGAATTTGGTGCTCCTCCACATGGTGGCCTTGCTTTTGGCTTCGACAGATTTTGTGCCCTCTTTGGTGGTTCCGATTCAATCCGCGATTACATTGCTTTCCCAAAAAATAATTCCGGCAGAGACGTGATGATCGATTCTCCGGCAATTATTTCGGATGAACAATTAAAAGAACTAAACCTGAAAGTAACTTTTGAGCCTGCCAAAAAGTAACCATTGTAAGGCTTGTGATTTCTTCACATAACAACAAAAAAATCCCCGGCAATTAACTGTTGCCGGGGATTTTTAATAAAAAAAAGAAGGAATGCTTTTCAAACATTCCTTCTAACCTATTAACCATAAAAACAAAAAATCATTTACTTGTAAAAAGATTACCAATTGTTGTCTTACGGGTAGAGTAATTTATCAACAGAGCATTGTACTTTCTCAGCTCTTGTTTGATATCAGCAACAATCCCCATCTTGGTCTCCTGGTCCACTTTAAGTGAAACAGTTAATCTGCGGCGGTCTGCTTCATCTAATGATTGACGCTCTGTAGCAATAAAATCACCGATATCATTTGCCGTAGCATATTGATCGTTAAGCTGGATTCGTGTTCCGCTGCCTGCAAGTTCCTTTTTGTTAGGGATACCCGCATAAATATTACAAACCAGCGATTTTTTCTCCAGCTTTTGTACTTCGGTTGCCAATGGAACTTTTACCTTTACAATAAGAGTGGTTTCTCTGATGGTAGTAATTACCATAAAGAAAAACAAAAACATGAAGATAATGTCCGACATTGAGCCGGTATTAATTTGAGGAACTCCTCCTTTTTTCTTGTTTTTGAAACGTGCCATGTTATTGTTCTCCTACATCTTTTGGTTCAGCCTCTGAAATCGAAATAGGGATAGCTTTTTGAACTGCTTCAATAAAATTCGGATCGCTCAGTTCATCAAATTTACGATTAAACTTATCCATTGAAAGTTCATCCCTGAGATCGTTTAGTGCGGCAGTAAGTTCATTTTGTACTTTAATATACATATCGTATGAAGTTCCACGGTCGTTTTGTAAAGATATTACTCCTTTAGAAACCATGTAATTTCCTAAATATGGAATTTCTTCCAGCTTTTTTTCGGGAAGCGTTTCGAGGTTTGAAGGATTCGAGATGAAATCCTTGGCTTGCTGGCGCAACATTCTGATATCAGAAGGTTTGTTGTCAACAAGTAACCTGTCATTTTTATTGATCAGAACCGTAAAAATGTTTCGTTGCTTGATGTCGGCAGGTTTTACGTTCGGATCAGGAGGAGGAGGCAACTTTCTGAAGATACCCATATCCGTGTTAATGGAAGAGGTAAGCAGAAAGAAAGTAAGTAGCAGAAAGGAAATATCTGCCATCGAACCCGTGTTAATTTCCGGTGGTTTTTTCATATCTTAAAGTTGTTTTTCAAGATTTTTCAAACCATTTTTTTACCTCAGCGTAAAATAGATAGAGTATTGCACCTGCACCAAGAGCGTATGTTGTAATTAATCCTGCTCCAATCATTTTCGACTCTGAGGGACCAATTTTAGCGTTTTCATAAAATACTCCCTGATCGGCCGGGGAGACAATATAAATGAGAAACAGAATCACTACTATTGCAAGCATTGCCAATAGTCCTTTTTTTGCATTATTGAAATTCTGTATGGTGTAACGCAACGGAAATCCAATTAAGGCAACAAAGGCTACGGTGAAAAGAATATAGGTGAGAAATAACCCAATATTAATCCAGGTATCCATAATTAATTATTGTTTTGCGTTTTTGTTCTTAACGAGAATATCCATGAATGAAATGGTGGCATCTTCCATCGAATTTACAAGATTTTCAACTTTTGAAAGCAAATAGTTGTAAATTACCTGTAGGATAATTGCAGTAATCAGACCGAATACGGTAGTAATAAGAGCCACTTTCATACCTGCAGCAACAATGGTTGGTGAAATGTCACCAGCAACTTCAATAGCGGCAAAAGCCTGAACCATCCCTACTACTGTTCCAAGGAACCCGAGCATCGGGGCAAGGGCAATAAACAGGGTAATCCATGAAAGATTGTTTTCGAGGCGGGCCATTACAACACCACCATACGAAATAATCGATTTTTCGACAATATCCAATCCTTCCGAAACTCTGTCGAGACCTTGATAGAACACACTCGCTACCGGGCCTTTTGTGTTTTTGCAAACTTCTTTAGCTGCTGCAATTCCTTTGGTTTGGATAGCCGTTTCAACTTTGTTTAAAAGTTTTTGATAGTTAACAGTTGAAAGGTTCAAATAAACGATTCTTTCAATTGATAATGCAAGACCTCCAATTAAGCATAATAAAATTGGAGCCATCCATCCGGCACCACCTTCGATAAATTTTTCCTTGAGCACATAGTGGAAAGATTTTTCCTGTACTACAGGATTAGCAAGGGTTGATGCTGAATTCTGAGCCTGGCTCATCATAAAAATCCCTACAGTAAGTACGCTTACTAACGATAAAAAGACAATTACTTTTTTCATGGGTCAATTCGAATTTTAATTCATACTTTGTTTTTTGACTATAAAAATTATTAACAATTATTCTCTATAAAGCGGAGAGGAAGGGATTCGAACCCCCGGTACGCTTGTGACGTACACGCGCTTTCCAAGCGCGCGCCTTCGACCGCTCGGCCACCTCTCCAAATGTACAGGGATTTCAACACCTTTTCCCATTTTTTTAGGGCGCTAAAGTATATAAAAAAATAGTAATACAAAAATATCTTTCATTTTTCAGCCTGCCATTTTATTGTATCTCAAGTCCTGCCAACTCGTTGGAACTGTGATTTATTGTCGGATGCTTTGATTTCTTCTTATCAAAACCGATATTTTAATTTGTTGTAATTTCTCCGCGAAGGGAGATTGAGAGTTTTTTCTGGATATTTGGAGTCGAATTTTCGTTGGCCAATAAAAACATGAGTTTTGTGATGGCAGCTTCCGTGGTGATATCGTTCCCACTAATAACACCAATGTTTTGAAGGGTTACCCCGGTTTGATATTTGTCCATTTCAACCGAGCCGCCCTGGCATTGCGAAACATTTAAAATGATAATTCCTTTTTTGATAGTTTTTTCGAGCAAGCTCAAAAACCACGCTTCGGTTGGCGCATTGCCACTTCCAAAAGTTTCAAGAATCAGCGCCTTTAATCCTTCCGTCTGAACAATTGCTTTTACACTGTTTTCGGATATTCCGGGATACAATTTTAAAATGGAAACGCTGTTGTCCATCCGGCTGTTGACCTTCAGATTTTTAAAATTGGGTTTCCTGATGTTGGCATGATGATACTTGATGTAAACGCCAACATCGGCCAGCGATGGGTAATTCGGCGATTTAAATGCCTGGAAGTTTTCGGCGTTGTATTTAATGGTGCGGTTTCCGCGAAGAAGCTGGTTTTCGAAATAGATGCAAACTTCCGGGACAACCGGCGTGTCGTCAATACGGGCTGCTGCAATTTCGATGGAGGTAATGAAATTTTCGCGTCCGTCGGTTCTGATCATCCCAAGTGGAAGTTGCGAGCCGGTGAGCACGACAGGTTTATTGAGGTTTTCGAGCATGAAACTCAACGCAGATGCCGTGTAAGCCATGGTATCGGAGCCATGCAAAACCACGAAACCATCGTAACTTTCGTAATTCTTTTCGATAACTTCGGCAATAGCCGCCCAAAATCTGGGGTTCATGTTTGATGAATCAATCACGGGGTCGAAACAGTAATTTCCGATGTGATAATCCAGCAATTTAAGCATGGGAATCTGCTGGTAAATGTTGTCAAAATTGAAGGGTTTTAAAACCCCGCTTTCCGGATCTTTCACCATTCCGATGGTTCCGCCGGTGTAAATGACGAGTATTGAAGTTTTTGAGCCAGGATTCATAGTTTATTCAAAGTTTTTTATTGGAAAATGAAAGAGATCAATGGCGTTTTTTGTTGTGATGTCAGCAATTTCAGAAATAGTGGTGCTTTTAATTTCAGCCAGTTTTTCGGCAACTAATCTTAGATAAGAACTCTCGTTTCGCTTGCCGCGATGAGGGTTTGGAGCTAAGAAAGGGGAATCGGTTTCGAGGATGAGGTGCTCAAGGGAAATATCGGCGATGGCTTTATCAAGCCCCGAATTTTTAAAGGTCAAAACCCCGCCAATCCCAAGCTTGAAGCCCCAACTGATGATTTTTTCGGCCTGCTCCCGGTTTCCCGAAAAGCAGTGAAAAACCCCTGTCAGGTTTTCATCGATGGTTTCATCAATCACTTCAAAAATCTCTTCAAACGAATCGCGCGAATGTAAAACGATCGGAAGCTGGTATTTTTTTGCAAGGGCGATCTGGCTTTTGAGGGCAATTTTCTGTTCCGCCAAGAAAGTCTTATCCCAATAAAGGTCGATGCCGGTTTCACCAACAGCGTAAAATTTACGTTTCGTGAGCCAGCTTTCAACAATTTCGAGTTCATCCTGATAATCGGCTTTTACATCGGTAGGATGCAAACCCATCATCGGGAAGATATTTTCGGGGTATTTTTCGCACAGGTCAAGCAACGGTGCAATGGATTGACTGTTGATATTGGGAAGCAGCATGTACCTGATTCCCTGGTTAAACGCGCGGTTTATCATCAGGTCGCGATCCGCTTCAAAAGCATCGAGATAAAGATGGGTGTGGGTATCGGTTAAGATCATGCCGCAAAAATATAGGTTTTCGGCCTCATTGGTTTTTATATTTTTGTAAAAAATTGCGATTGGAAAAAATTCTCATCATCAGGCTCAGTTCTATCGGCGACATTGTTTTAACAACGCCGGTGGTGCGATGCATCAAAAAACGCTATCCTGACTGTGAACTGCATTATCTCACCAAAAATTCGTTTGCTTCAATCCTGCGCGAAAATCCAAACCTTGATAAGGTCATTACAATTAATGAGAAAATCGGGGAAGTCATTGCCGGTCTCAGGATGGAAAAATACGACCACATCGTCGATCTTCATAAAAACTTCAGATCTTTAAAGGTGAGAATGAAACTGGGGGTTCCGTCTTCATCATTTCCAAAGCTGAATTTTAAAAAGTGGATTTTGGTGCATTTTAAGATCAACAAAATGCCCGACATTCATATTGTTGAACGCTATTTTAAGGCTGTCGAAGCGCTTGGAGTTAAGAATGATTTTTTAGGGCTTGATTATTTTATTCCTGAAAAGGACAAAGTTGATTTAACAGTTTTGCCCGGAAAGTTTCAAAATGGCTACATCGGCCTGGTGATCGGAGGGAAGCATGCTACCAAGCAAATGCCTGCCGAAAAAATAATTGCCCTTTGCAAATTAATCGCTTTTCCGGTAGTGATTTTAGGAGGCCCCGACGACAAGGCTGAAGCCGAAAAAATTTGTTCGGCAATGGGCGACCATGTTTTTAATGCCTGTGGGAAATTTAACCTGAACCAGTCGGCAAGCCTGGTTGAGCAGGCAAAACTCATCATTACCAACGACACCGGCCTGATGCACGTTGCTGCAGGTTTTAAAAAGAAGATTATTTCGGTTTGGGGAAATACTGTGCCTGAACTTGGAATGTACCCTTATCTGCCACAGCATCCCCAAAGCTCAGCAATTTTTGAAGTTAAGGGACTGTCCTGCCGGCCATGTTCCAAACTTGGTTTCGAAAAATGCCCCAAAGGCCATTTCGATTGCATGATGAAGCAGGACATCAAAGGCATCGCCGAAAAGGCGGAAGAATTTTTGGGCATTGGATAAATCGCTCTAATGTATGTCAGGCATTTTTTTTATATTAAACAGGTAGTTTAATGATTGCCTCCTGCTCCCACCAGGCATTGATTGATTACATAAAAAAGGTGTGGAAACTGAAACCTACCAGCCACTGAGGTTTTCACAAAACCCAATGCGAAATTAAAAACAGCCCACGTCTGTGATGTGAGCATGTTATTTATTACACTTGGCTGGTTTATGAAATTGGCGATTTTCAGTGTTAAGATTAAAAGCTAATGCTTTTTATTTTAATATTTTAGTGTGGTTATATCATTGTTTTTGTGTTGATTAAAGTTAGTTACAAGTTTTTAATTTCCTTATTTGAAAGACCTGTCTTTTGGATGATTGCATCAATGGTAAAACCTGAATCTTTCAATGTTTTGGCAAAATCCAATATTATTCTATGATTGTCTTCCAGGGTTTTGTCTTTTAAAAGGCTTTGCTTTTTTTCAATGTCCCACCCTTCCTTGAAATACGTTATTTGATTATCACGGTCTATCAGAGCTTTTAAATATTCATCTTCAATAAACATCTGTTCTTCCAACTCAGGGTTGTTGATATCTGCCGCTTGCAAACGTTTGATAACCCGCTCAAGAAAACCCGGAAAAAACTTGCGGATCAACCTGAGTCGATGCTCGTTATCTTTTACTTTTGACTTTTGATCGAACAGTTTGAGCAGGGCGAACAGTTTCTTTTTGTATTTGTCGTTTTCGTATTCACTCTCCAAAATGTTGCTCAGGTTCGGAAGCTGAACCACCCAAATATCATAGCTCAGATTATCAATAAACTCGTTATGCTTTTCAAGATTTTTGTTTTTGAAAACTCCGGTTTTTATCCGGTTAGTTCTGATTAGCAAATCGTTGATTTCGTTTTCGATACGGAAATTAAGAATGAAAATTGGGATCAACCGGATTGGTCTGGTTACTTTTTTCACTGAAAGGTTATCAGTATGGATGATCTCTTTTTCATGCTTTTTCTGAAAATTTTTACTGATGTACCTCTTAAACCGGAATATGTCATCAGGTTCGGTGGCTTTTTGTAATTCAATCATGATTAATTCTTCCGTTCCGTCTGGTAGTTCAACGGTAGCTGTAAAATCCAGGTGAAACAACCTGATATCCTCGTCTGATTTTGGGTCTTCCGGATGAATCCTTTTTATTTGCTTTTGAGCATGAGTGAGAGGCTCTAATTGTAACTTAATAATTTTTTCGTCTATCAGCGTGGAAAGCACGATCATAGCACTTTCAGAGTCTTCCATCAAATACCTGAAAACCACATCATAAATCGGGTTGGGGATGATGATGTATTCGCTGTCGTTCGAGAAATTCAGTTCGTCAGTCATTTTATCAGGAGATTATAATTTGTGCAAATTTAGGTTTTCTAAGGAAAGAGTAAAAGCTAATGCTTTTTATTTTAATATTTTAGTGTGTTTATGTCATTGTTTTTGAATGTGTTTATTAATTTTATTTTTCTCAAATCTCCGGGATATCAAGTTGTTTGCAGATTTTCTTACAGAGTAAATCTGATATTTCGTTATGCCGTCCTACGGCAGATTGCTTCTTATTGATTACATTCACATAAATTGAATGGTTGCTTCCTTCTCTTAGTAAAATGCAATTGTACTTTTGTAAATACCTGATAAGAATGCTACGTTTCATTATGCTGTCAATTGCTCTCTTACTACAATTTTGTTGGTATAGTTTGAGGAAGTTTCTTCTCTGTTTGCCTCAAAAAGTAAATTAAGCGCATCCAACAAATTCTCCTTGAGTTCTTTTATGGTTTTACCTTGGGATAGAACGGCAGGAATTTCCTCCAACTGCCCTACATACCATCCATCATCTGATTTTTCGATTATTGCAGTTAACTTCATGTTTTATGTATTTTGTTTTGATTACGAAATTATATTAAAAACTGAAAATTCAATTTACATATCTGCTTTTGTTTTGCTGCATCCATCCGAAATGGCTTGCTGCATCAATTCCAGATCGGTCTGATCGATTGAACCGGCAAATTTTAATAAATCGCCTTTATTCGTCTTTGCTGAAATCATTGATTCGACAAATTCAAGTAGTTTTATTTGTTGATAAGGACTTAGTTGCCCTAATGATTGCTCAATATTTTTCGATAATCCTGTGATTTGCATAGTCCCGAAGTTTTAAATTTATTGTTATTCAAAAATACAGTTTATTTTCAAGACAAATTCTTTCTCCTTAATTCAAAATCCGGGCAAGCAAGAAAGTCTTCCCTTTCCAAAACAGGGTAGTCTTCCAGCAATTCTTCAATGGTCATTCCGGAAGCCAGAAGTTCCAGCATATTCTCAACCGGATACCTTAATCCTCTGATGATTGGTTTCCGATGGCATATTTCAGGATCCATTGTAATTCTGCTAATGAGCTGTACCATAATATTAAACATTTATTTATCTGGTCAAAAATACTAAGTATTTCATGAATAACAAAAAAACACCTAATCAAATTATGAAAGGGGCTTTTACTTTGCAGGTGCAAAACACAGCAGATAATAAAGCCATTACAGGCATATTACCAAGGCGTTATAAAATTCTACAAGGTTTTATTAAAGTATTTTGTGCAGAAGCCATCTCCACATAAAAAACCCCAAAACCTGCTTTTGGGAAGCTGATTTTGGGATTTAAAATCCGTTGTTTTATTTCTTATTCACAACCCGAGTAACCGCAGGCGGTGCATTCTTTGCAGCCTTCTCTGAAAAGGAGTGAGCCTTCGGTGCTGCATTTCGGGCATTTGGTTTTTTTATCAACCGTGCCATCCGGTACATATTTTTTAAGAGCGCGCACTACACCGTTTTTCCAGGTGTTGATGGCGTCGCTGTCGAGGATGAGGTTACTGACAATATCCACGGCATATTGCACCGGCATGCCGTGTCTTAAAATTCCGGAAATCAGTTTTGCGTAGTTCCAGTATTCTTTGTTAAACTGCCTTGAAAGGCCTTCCATGGTAATCCGGTAACCATCCGGATCGAGGAACTGGAAGTCGTACCTGGTGTTGTTTACGTCCTTATTTTTGAGAACCCAGCCTTTGGTAACCCACTCAGGGAGGAAAAATCCTTTGGCTTTGCCTGTAAAAATTTCGTAAGGCCTGTTGTCGAGTAAACCAATTACAGCAACCCATTTTTCGGTGTCGTTGCTGAACCAGACAACATCGGCTTTAAGTTTTACCGGGCGTGGTGGTGCAGTGGTTTCTTTAAAACCGGTTTCTTTTTCTTTGTTATTGCTTACCAAAACGCCGGTGCGGGAACCGTCGCGATAGATGGTCATGCCTTTGCAGCCGCTTTCCCAGGCTGTTTGATAAACATCGCTAACCATTTCTTCGGTAGCTGAAGATGGAAGATTTACAGTAACGCTGATGGAGTGATCTACCCATTTTTGAATAGCACCCTGCATCCTTACTTTGGCAACCCAGTCGATGTCGTTGGAAGTTGCATTATAATAAGGTGATTTTTTCATCAACTTTTCCAGCACCTCACCGGGTGCATCAGTTAAATCTTTCGTGTCGTAACCGTTGAGTTCGAGCCAGTATTTAAATTTGGGATGGAAAACATTGAATTCTTCCCATGAATCGCCGGTTTCATCCACGAAAGTGATTTTAACATCTTTGTCGTTTGGATTAACTTTCCGGCGACGTTTGTAGGCCACCATAAAAGCCGGTTCGATGCCTGACGTGGTCTGGGTGCAAATACTCACGCTGCCTGTTGGAGCGATGGTTAGCATGGCGATATTGCGGCGGCCATTCTTTTTCATTTCCTCGATGATGGTCGGGTCAACACTGCCGATACGCTGGATGAATGGATTATTTTTTTCCTTTTCGTAATCAAAAACAGGAAACTGGCCGCGTTCTTCGGCAAGTGTAACTGAGGAACGATAAACTTCAGTTGCCAGTAATTTGTGGACTTCAACGGCAAATTCGGTTGCTTCGTCAGAACCATACCTCATACCAAGCGCTGCAAGCATATCACCTTCGGCGGTGATGCCGATACCGGTGCGTCTGCCCTGCAGGGTTTTTTCTTTGATTTTTTCCCAAAGCCTTTTTTCGATGTTTTTGGTTTCTTCACTTTCGGGGTCGGCATAGATTTTTTGAAGAATGCCATCAATTTTTTCGATTTCCAGATCGATGATGTCGTCCATCATCCGCTGGGCTACGTGGGCGTGTTTGGTAAAAAGCGCTGTATTAAATTTTGCCTGTGGAGTAAAAGGATTTTCGACATAGCTGTACAAGTTGATGGCCAAAAGCCGGCAACTGTCGTAAGGGCAAAGCGGGATTTCGCCGCAAGGGTTTGTCGAAACCGTTTTGAAACCAAGGTCAGCATAGCTGTCAGGGACCGATTCCCGTGTGATGGTGTCCCAGAACAAAACGCCAGGCTCGGCCGATTTCCAGGCATTGTGGATGATTTTGTTCCACAGCTTTCCTGCGTCAATGGTTTTGGTAAATGTTGGGTTATCCGAATTTACGGGGAATTGATGGGTAAAAGGTGTTCCGTGTTTAACGGCCAGCATAAACTCGTCGCTGAGTTTTACCGAAACGTTGGCGCCGGTAACTTTTCCAAGCTCCATTTTTGCGTCAATAAAATCTTCAACATCGGGATGTTTTACCGAAACGGAGAGCATGAGGGCTCCACGTCGGCCATCCTGAGCCACTTCACGGGTCGAGTTGGAGTAACGCTCCATGAAAGGAACAATCCCGGTGGAAGTGAGCGCGCTGTTTTTAACCGGGCTTCCGTTTGGCCTGATATGTGAAAGGTCGTGACCTACGCCACCACGGCGTTTCATAAGCTGAACCTGTTCCTGGTCAATTTTCATGATTCCACCATACGAATCCGATGGCGTATCGTTGCCGATGACAAAACAGTTCGAAAGCGATGAAACCTGGAAATTGTTCCCGATTCCTGCCATTGGGCTGCCTTGTGGGATAATGTATTTAAAATCTTTAAGCGTTTCGTAAAGTTCCTCTTCACTCATCGGGTTTTTGTACTTTTTCTCGATGCGGGCAATTTCGCCGGCAATGCGGTGGTGCATGTCATCCGGGCTAAGTTCAAAAATCTCGCCTTCACTGTTTTTGAGAGCATATTTCGAAATCCAGACAGTAGCTGCCAGTTCGTCGCCTTTGAAATATTCCCTCGATTTTTCCAACACTTCTTCACGCAAATACTTTTTCATATCCTTTTTAACGGGAACAAGCACTTCTTCTTTAGCAGGAACCTTTGCTTCATCTTTTACAGAAACATGAACTGCTTCGTTTGCGGCAGGCAAAATCTTTTCTTTTATTGCTGTTTTAGCCACATCTGCTGGTGCCGTGGTATTCGCATACGGGGCTTCTTGTGGTTTGGGCCTCTTGCGGTTTTCGAGCACTTTTTTATAATAATCGTTGCCGTGTTTTTGATCGGTATCGTTCAACTGGGCAAAAAGATCTTGTTCCATAATATGTTGATAAATAGGATTGTAACTTAAGAATATTTTTATTGACTATTGATTATGAGTAAAGTATGTGAGTGATTTTAATCATCGAAAAACAGCGCAAGATACAATGATTTTCAGGCTCCGTCCAAATCAAGTTTTAAACATTCCGATTGTTGAAAACATTATATGCCTGACATAAAAGGAAGTACGATAAAATTTAGAAATTTTAATATAAGGCTATGTTTTTTGGCACGATGGCGCGAAAATCAAAACAACAATTCAGATTTAAATATTTTGGGAGGGATTTATTAAAATAAAATTTATTCAAATGAATTAGTCGAAAAAGAGGTTTTGAAATGGTCAGGATTTTCTCCAGATCAGCTTCTTGCCAAAACCAAGCCGGTTGTCGGTCATCTTTATAAAATCGGCTTCTACACCCCACAATAACAGCTCTTTGAGGTGAGCAATTGGGAATTTTTTAAGATAGGCTGAAGTAGCAATTTTCAAAATTTCACCCTCAAGTTCGGCGATAATCCCGGTAAACTGTATTCCCTGAATTTTGCCGATCATGCTGGTCTCCAAAGCTATTGCGCCGGCAACGTGTTTGTTGTTTTCCACATCGCCAATGTGTTTGGTTGTATGGTCGGAAGTGAAAACAAAAAGGTTCTCCTTTTCTAAATAAACATAAAAACAGGAGCAGGTGTATGGCTTGTTTTCGTTGGAAGTTGCAAGCGTAAATACATGATGCTCCAAGATAAATGCGATAATGCGTTTATCGACGGGGTTTAACATTTCCATTTTCGGGTTATTTCCTGATGAGCATATTGACGGCCATGATAATGAGCGCGAAAGCAAAGATTTTTTTCATCATCGCCACGGGCATCTGAAGGGCAAATTTTGATCCGAAATAGCCGCCAATTATGAAGGAAGCGGCAATGATCATGGCGTAATTCATGTTTAGTTCGCCGGCTTTCCAGTAATTGTAGGCTGCCAGAATTCCTATCGGAGGCAACATCACGGCCAGGCTTGTGCCCTGCGCTGCATGCTGCGACATTCCTAAAATATAAACCAGGGCCGGAATCATGATAACACCGCCACCCAAACCGACAAATCCGCCAAATACTCCGGCAAACAAACCGATTAAAATTAAAATAATGATAACTCCAAGATTCATAATGTATCGTTTTAAAAGTCCAGACTCATCGAAAGATAAAATTTCGGGGTTGGGTTGATTCTTCCGTCTTCCACGCCCCAGGCCAGATCGCCTTTGAGGAAATATCCCAAAAGTTTTGCACGTGCTCCAAAACCAAAACCACCAATAATCGGTTCTTTTTCGTATTGTACTTTTACTAGGATTGGTCCCGATTCGACATAACGGGTGTATAGTACGTTGTTCTCGTCGTAAGGGTTCCAGCCACTCCAGGCCGTGCCCACATCTCCAAAAGCCACCAGTTGAAAGCTGTTAAGAAATTCGGAGCTTAGCGGCCGGTTTAAAATATACTTAAACAGTGGCATCCTCAACTCCGAGTTGATGACCACGAAATTATTGCCGTTGCGGGCATTCTGGTTGAATCCACGCATATTTGTAGCAAGAGTCTGATAAACCCAGTTTTGGTTGCGGTCGAGCGGAGTTTCCTGATCAAATTTTGGAATCATCCATTGATCCGTTCCTCCCATATAATAAAGGAGCCTTTCGGAACCGAAATTGGAGCTTGCTGCAAAGCGGTTTGCCCAGATCAACTGGCGATGAATGCGTTTGTAATTTCTGAAATCAAAACCAACAACCATAAGGTTTCTGGTTTTACTATCGAGATGCTGGTTGTATTCTCCAAAAATCATAAACCGGCTGCCTTCAAGTAGGTTTAGGCCGAGGTTTTTGGTGTCGTCATAAATCAACTGAGCTTTTAGCCCGCCCCAATTGAGGGTAGTATTGGGAATGCGAATAATCGCTTCATCGGCAGCGGTAATAATATTATTCTCATTTCTGAAAAGTGCAGTACCACGAAACCGGAGCACACGCGTAAATGGCCATGTGATCACAAAAGCGCCTTCATTTGTATTTTGCCGGATGTAAACAGGCAGAGGGAAACCCACGATGTATCCATATTCCTCAGTTGTCCGGCGCTGAAATATCAAATCTTTGTCGAGACGACGTTTCAGATTGGAGTAATTTACAAAATACTCTTTATTGATCAGGTCGAGCGAAAGCCGCACACCGCCAATAATCCGGTAATCCTCCATGAGATCGGTAACGCCCACTTTTATGGTAGGACTAAGTCCGGGGGTGTTATAGTTTGGAGTCACTGTTGAAGCATACGGCTGATAACTTTGGTTTAGGTATGAAAAATCAATCTGGGTAACCAACTGGTTAATCGAAAATTCGACATTATAATTTCGTTGTTTGGGAATAACAAATTCGTCTTCCTTTTTAGTTGGAGATGGAGATTTAAATCGTTGGCCACCGGAATTTGTGCTGTCGGAAGTATTAATTCCAACGGAGCCTTGCTTGCTAAACTGGTAATTTGCGATGTTGATAGTCCCTGGTTGACCCTGTCCTGTGGAGTCGGAAATAAGAAAATAGGTGTCGTTTCTGTTTACATTCCTGAAACTTTTTCGGGTTTTTTTGAGCGGTAATGGCGTTTCGACGGGCAGTGAATCTGTTGGTTGGATTTCCGGATCAACCTGCGGGATAACGATTTGTGTCGGGGTATTAAGCGCAAGTTTTTGAGCCATGAAAGGTGTATTTGTAAGCTCCAGCCTGTCGAGGTTTTTAGGAAGAATGAGGTCATCAGCATAAACATGATCGTAAAGATCCTGGTTGATCACCCATGTTTTTTTTCCACCTTTTGGCGTAATATGATGTTCGGTGATGTTGCGCGAATAGTTGGTTATCGCAAAGGACCTCGTAAAATAGCGGTAATGAACGGTTGTATCCACGTACGAAACGGCACTATCCAATCTCCCGACAAATTCGTTGATAATTCCGTTGGCATCGCTCAGGTACGAAACGTAATTTTTGCCATATTCCAGCGGCTGAGTTTCGTTGTTTAAGGGCGTTTCGGTAACTCTCCGCAAAAATTTTGTTTTTGAAGCCAGGTTGTAGATAAAAATATCATAGGTTGGCAGCAAAGAATCAGGAAGCCGTTTTTCGCCAAACTTTAAAGTGTCGCTTTCGCGGTTGCTGCTAAAAATTATTTTGCCCGAATTTTCGATAAAGGCAGGATAGAGATCATCATAAACATCGTTGGTAAGTTGCTCATAACTTCCCGACGAAATCCTGAAAAGGAAAAGGTCGGATTGTCCTTTTTGAACAGCCGAAAAAACCAGCGTTTTGCCGTCACCTGAGTAAGAAAAATCAACAATTTTCTCGAAACCAAAAATATTCTGACTTGTCCATTTACGTTCTTCAACATCATAAAAATAGAGCCAGATTAATCCTTGTTTCTCGATGATCATCGAGAGAATCGTACCTGATGGATGCCACGCAAGCATGGGGTAGGAGTTGTCAATTTTTTCGTCTAATTTATAGCCACCGGTGTAGAGCCGCTTAAGTTTTGAAGTTTGCATGTTGCGCAGCCAGATTTTGTATTTTCCGGTTTCATTGGTCACAAACGCTGCATGATTGGCGTCGGGGCTTATCTGAAATTCGGAATATTTGCGCTGCGTTTTATAACTTCGCAGCACCCGCCGGCCTTTCATCCGGTAACTGTCGTCGGGCAATTCACGAATTGCTTCAGCTTCTTTTTGATAAAGATTTGAATAATAATCGAACCACTCTTCGTACAGTTTTTTGGTGGATAATCCAACCACATAAAGAAAACCAGTTTCGACACTTCGGCTCACTTTGGTCATATTGATGATAGCGACAACCGACGATTTCCCATATTTATCAGCAATGAATTTCCAGAACGAATGGCCTGCATCATAAACAAGCGTTTCGTCGATGATAAGCCGGTTGAATTTTGAAAATCTTCCCGAAAGAATCGCATCGCGGATGCGGTTGTCAATTTCGGGGTTCCAATCTTCGCTCAGGTAGGCGATGAGGCCTTTGGTGTACCACTCCGGAAAATTCTGAAGCACCGAATTCATCATCTGCGAACCAATGTTGGAGCCAAAAATCGCATTTTGCAGTAAAACATGAACGATGCCTTGCCTGATCTGTAATTCAAAATTTACAAGACTCCCATCAAAATAGAGAACAATTTTGTTGCCCAGGATATGTGTGATCCCGCCGATGTTGTATTCTTCACCGCTGGAAAGGCCGATATTGCTTTCTTTCAGCTCGGTGAGGTTGTTAAAAATGATGAACTGTATTTTTCCTTCGAGATACGTATCGAGTTCACGTTCGAGGCGGGATAATTCTTTGTCGGCGTACTTTGCGGTGTGAACGGCCAGTTCTTTCCCGTTCAGATAAAAATAGGTGTCGAAGCGGTCGAATTTGTAAAAAGTCCAGAAAAAATCTTTGTATTGTACCCTGCTCCGCCCGAATTCCATCTGGTAACCATTGTAAAACTGGGCTTTTAAAGGCGTGGGATTTAGCACGGCAAGAAGCATCCACCCAACGAAGAGGGATAATATGATGTAAAATTTCTTGTGTAAAAATTGCTTCATCCGAGTTGTACAAATTCGTAAAAACCTGGTGCAAAGAAAACGATTTTCATCTCAAAAAGTGAGTTTTTGCCGTCGGCTTTTGTTTTCAAATATTGATAACTTTGTATCATTCAATTTATTTTATTCACAAAAGGTTTGATCTTAGCTTTCCTGATAATACGATTTTTACGATGATACATGTTGAAACATTGGTTTTTAATGCTTTCCAGGAAAATACTTACCTGGTTTACGACGACACCCACGAATGTGTGATTATTGATCCGGGCTGCCAGGATATTTACGAACAGCAGGAACTTGTTGATTTTATCGAAGAAAAGAAACTAAAACCCGTAAAGCAACTTTACACCCATTGCCACATCGATCATATCCTGGGGAATGCTTTTGTTTTTAAAAAGTATGGCTTACGCCCGATCATGCATCGGCGTTCGCTTCCTTTTTTTAAGAATGCAGGCCTTCAGAGCCGGATGTTTGGTCTGGATGAGATCGAAATCATCGAACCAAAAGAATTTATCGACGAAGGCGATAAAATTAAGTTCGGAAATTCAACCCTGGAAGTTCTTTACACCCCCGGTCATATTGATGGCCATGTTTGTTTTACAGATAAAAACTCAAAATTTGTTATTGTCGGCGATGTATTATTTCGCGAAAGCATTGGCCGGACCGACTTGCCTTCCGGTGATTTTGATGTGCTGATCAGCAGCATTACCGAGAAGCTTTACAGTCTTGGCGCCGATTTTACAGTCTATCCCGGGCACGGCGAAAAAACCACTATCGGGCATGAAATTCGTTATAATCCTTTTATCAGGCTCTGATCAAAAGCACAAAAAGTTTGTAATTCACAAGTCATCTCTCCCTTCCGGGCTTTTTTTGAAGGTTAATGAGGCGGCCTTTAACATAATGAAACCCATCCGGATTTACAACGCACTGCGAAAGCGCAAGCAATATCCCATAAAAATCAAAGTTTATTGAAAGTTAAATTAAAAAAGTTCGTTCATCGGTGGTTGATTTTCAAATTTGCCTGCAACCAATTATGAACCAACAGAGTTATTGAACAAGTGACTTTTTTTTGTACTTTTGCACGTTAATTAAACAATAAGGATTCAAAATGAAAAAAGCAAAAGTTCTGTATATAATGCAGGAAATTACCCCCTACCTGAAAGACAGTTCTATGAGCCACATTGGCAGACACTTACCTCAAGGGATACAGGAGAAAGGGCGTGAAATCAGAACTTTTATGCCACGGTTTGGACATATCAACGAACGCAGAAACCAACTTCACGAAGTAATCCGCCTCTCGGGGATGAACCTGATTATCGATGATGCCGATCACCCCCTCATTATTAAAGTTGCTTCAATTCAACAGGCGCGGATGCAGGTGTATTTTATTGATAATGAAGATTATTTTCTCCGTAAGACAATGTTTAGAGACAAAGTAGGCAAGTTTTATGAAGATAACGACGAGCGGATAATATTTTTTAACAGAGGCGTTCTCGAAACCGTAAAAAAACTTGGATGGCCCGCTGATATTATTCATTGTCATGGCTGGTTTACCGGGCTGGTACCGCTTTACATCAAAAAAGCTTTTAAAGATAACCCGCTCTTTACCGACGCCAAAGTTGTGTATTCACTCTATAATGACGATTTTTCGGAAAACTTCGCTGCTCAGTTTATCAAAAAACTTAAATTCGATAAAGTTAAGGAAACTGATATTAAAGGTTTGAAAAACAGCGATTTCATCAGTCTTTCTAAAGTAGCCATGGATTACGCAGATGCCATTATTATCGGATCCGAAAACATTAATCCGGAACTTGAAGAGTACGCCCGCTCACTCGACAAGCCGTTCCTCGAATTACAGCCCAAAGAAACATTTATCGAAGCCTACAATATTTTTTACAACCATCTTCTTGAAGATAAAAAAGATTAAGTAATTTTAGATCATCAGAGAAAATTCATCAGACTACAATAATTTATGCAACATTTCCAAAAGCACTCCTCCTTTCTGCTGTTTGTTATCCTGATATTTTTTTATTCCTGCGCTGACGAATCAACAATAATTGGTGTTGATTTACAACCAGAAGCAGATAAATTGAAGGTGTTTTTTAGTGATACCTCTACATTACGGGCGTATTCGGTTCCCGAAGATTCGATCAGAACTGACGAAACCACCGTTAGTATGCTCGGCAGTTATTACGATCCGATTTTCGGCACCACCAATTCCAGTATTTACACCCAAATCAGGCTTTCGACTACTTCGGTTGATTTTGGAACCGAACCGCAGCTCGATTCAATCGTGCTTGCCTTTGAATACACCGGTGAGTATTATGGTGACACAACAACTCAACTCACATTCAGGGTTTTCGAAATCGCCGATTCACTCGATCGTGATACCTCATATTATTCCAACCAGACAAAGCAAATTATCGAGCCTGAAATCGGAAGTTTTGTAACTGCTCCTGAACCAACCGACAGCATTTATGTTGACACCATCAAATACAGAGCGCAATTCAGGATGCATTTGAATGACGATTTTGGAAATAAACTTCTCAACGCCGACGAAGCAAATCTGGCATCAGGAACTGCATTTATTCAATTCATAAAAGGTATTTATGTTACCACAGATCCTGTTTCACAGGGAGGTGCCTTGCTTTATTTTAGCCTGGTATCAAACTATTCGAGGATCATCCTTTATTATCACAACCATCCGGATACACTTAAAAATTATAATTTTCCAATTGCAGATATCAGCGCCAGGTTCATGAATTTTGACCATTATGATTACCAAAATTCAGATCCTGCATTTTTTTCACAGGTTTTTGATGGTGATACAGCCCTTGGTTCTGATGTACTTTATCTTCAACCAATGGCCGGGATTAAAACCAAAATCGAAATTCCTTACCTCAGAGATTGGGTAAAAGATCAACAAATAGCAATTAATGAAGCCAAGCTGGTGATATCAAATTACAATCCCGAAAGTGAATTTGAGCCGGCTCCCGCGCTGGTGCTGCTAAGCATTGATTCGCTTGGAGCAGGGTCACTGATGGTTGACTATTATGAAGGCCTAACATATTTTGGTGGAAGTTACGACGAAGACAATGGTGAATATTACTTTAGAATTTCGAGGTATGTCCAGAATCTATTAAAGTCGGACACCACTAAGGATTACGGGCTTTATCTGGTTATCTCAGGAGCTTCATTACAGGCCAACAGAGTACTGATTTCGGGATATAACCCATCCACTCCAACGGGATTGGCTAAAAGGATGAAGCTAAAATTAACTTACACAGTATTATAACATTTAAAAATCTCAATTATGTGTGGAATCGTTGGTTACATTGGATCAAAGCAGGCGTACCCCATTTTGATAAATGGGCTGAAAAGGCTTGAATACAGGGGTTACGACAGTGCCGGAGTTGCATTACTTGACGACGGGATAAAACTCTATAAAACAAAGGGTAAAGTTGCCGACCTCGAAGAGTATGTTAAAAATAAAGACATTACAGGTACCACAGGAATTGCTCATACCCGCTGGGCAACACATGGTGAACCAAACAATGTTAACGCCCATCCTCATTTGTCAGAATCTGGTGACATTGCGGTTATCCACAATGGTATTATTGAGAATTATGATATTTTAAAGGAAAAACTGAAAAAACTCGGGATCAAGTTTGTGAGCCAAACCGACACAGAAGTCCTGGTTCAGTTAATAGAGTATGTTCAGAAAATGGAGAAAGTTGACCTTGTCACGGCAGTTCAACTGGCGTTAAGCCAGGTTATTGGTGCCTATGCCATTGTTATCATCTCAAAAGCTGACCCCGATTTGTTGATCGCCGCACGTAAAGGAAGTCCACTGGTTGTTGGGATTGGTGAAGATGAGTTTTTCCTTGCCTCCGACGCATCTCCGATTGTTGAATATACCCGGGAGGTTGTTTACCTCGACGACGAGGAAATTGCCATCATGCGGCGTGGAGAAAAATTGCAGATCAAGACCATCAGAAATCAGGAAAAAACTCCATTTGTCGAAAAATTGGAAATGGATTTAAATCATCTCGAAAAAGAAGGTTTTGACCACTTTATGTTGAAGGAAATTTTTGAACAGCCAAAATCCATCCGCGACAGCATCCGTGGAAGACTAAATTTGAATAAGGACAGGATTTCGATGGCTGGCATTATCGACTTCGAAAAGGAGTTTTTAAATGCAGGCCGTATTACTTTCATTGCTGCCGGAACATCATGGCATGCTGCAAAAGTTGGCGAATACCTCATCGAGGAACTGGTACGAATTCCTGTAGAAGTCGAATACGCTTCAGAGTTCAGGTACAGGAACCCGATTATTGACAAAACTGATATCGTTATTGCTGTTTCGCAATCCGGCGAAACTGCCGACACGCTTGCAGCCATGCAACTGGCAAAGTCGAAAGGTGCTCTGGTTTATAGCATTTGTAATGTTGTAGGTTCATCTATCGCCCGTGCAGCGGATGCTGGTTCGTACACCCACGCTGGCCCAGAAATTGGGGTGGCTTCTACAAAAGCTTTTACGGCTCAGGTTACGGTGCTAACTTTGATGGCTTTAGGACTTGCGCAGAAAAAAGGAACCATCACCAAAGAAAGATTCGATCATTTGGTTAATGAGCTGGATATGATTCCTGCAAAAGTTGAGGAAACGCTCAAAATAAGCGAGCAGGTTAAAGAGATCTCAAAAATATTTACGTATTCCCGCAACTTCCTTTATCTTGGCAGAGGATACAATTTCCCGGTAGCACTCGAAGGTGCTTTGAAGCTTAAAGAAATATCCTATATTCATGCCGAAGGCTATCCTGCTGCTGAAATGAAGCATGGCCCGATAGCTTTAATCGACAAAAAAATGCCTGTTGTAGTAATTGCTCCCGATTCGGTAATTTATGATAAGGTAGTTTCAAACATTCAGGAAATAAAAGCACGTAAAGGAAAAGTTATTGCGATTGTTACCAAAGGCGACACAGTTGTTGCCGGGTTATCGGATTATGTTTTTGAAGTGCCTCATACCGATGAATTACTCTCGCCATTGATTTCGGTAATTCCACTTCAATTGCTGGCTTATTATGTGGCCGTAATGCGTGATTGCGAAATTGATCAGCCACGTAATCTGGCAAAATCGGTGACTGTGGAATAATAATTTATCCAGACAAAAAACAAAAAAGGCGCTCTCAGAATGAGGCGCCTTTTTTATTGAAATATTCTTACAACAGTTATTAATAGAACAACAATCTGTTGTCGACAATTTCTGATTTTTTCTCCAGGGCTTTAAATACAGCGTTTGAAGTTACTTTTGATGAGAAAGCACTTTTCAGTTGGGCTATGTTTGCAGTAAAATTGCTGGTTTCGGCAGGAGTGTTGATTTTATCAACCAAAACAACAAATACGGCATTGCTTCCCTTGATAGGAGCGGAAACTTTTCCGGCCTCCATCGAAAATACTTCACCAATTACTTCATATTCTCTTCCAAAGCCAGGTATGTTGCGGGCGGTGAATGAGAGATTAGTTGCTGTATCAACTTTTTCGTTTAAAATCTGTGCGAGCCTGTAAATATCGCTGGTGCTATTCGATTTAATCTTTTCAACCAGGTAATCGCTTTTCTTACGACTCAAAACCAAAGGCCTGATTTGTTCTTTAACTTTTTCGACTGGTGAATAACCTTTTTCATAAATATCTTTTAAAGCGGCAACAATATAGTTTTTGCCATCTTCAAAAACCGGTGAAACATCACCAATCTTAACCTTTTCGGAATATGCCCAGCGAACAAGTTGGCGTGGATTTTCAACACCTGCAATTCTATTGGCCATAGGGCCTAATTTATCGGCAGCTCTTTTATTTAAGCCTCTGTTGATTACAGCGGTATCAAATTGAGCGAAAGTGCGGTTTTCGCCAGCAAAAACACTTGCTTTAAGATAAAAATCCTGATAGGTTGTGTTGCTTGGTTCGATTGCCCTGGTTACCATGGCAACTCTTGCTTTTTCGATAGGTTCGGTTTTCTCCGAAATTAAAAGAATATGATAACCAAGTGGGGAGGTCATCTGTTTGATGTCACCTTTTTTAGCATCAATACCTTCTTTAAAGAATGGTGAAAAACCTTGATCACCGTCAACTAACCAGCCAATTTCGCCTTTGTCTTCTTTTGCTGATGGATAATCAGAAAATCTTATGGCTATACTTTGGTATTTGTATGGATCCTTTTTAATGACAGTCATCAAACTATCAACAAGGTTTTTAGCGCTTCGTTCGGTTCTTTTGCTTATTCCCTGGCCTGATGGAGCAGTTTCGTATGAAATAAGTATCTGGCTCATCTTAATCGAATCAGGACGCATTTGCTTGTCAACTATTTTGGCAATCTGGTAGGTTTCATTCTCGATGTAAGGTCCGATTATGGTGCCAATCGGGTCGGTAAATACTTGTTTTGCTATTCTTGCAGGAAGCTGAGCTTCTTTTTTGTAAGCACTGTCGTAACGGTTATCCGAAACGGAGTTTATAAAAGTTGCAATATCTGATGTCGTTGAGAAATCCTGATAAAGCTGATTAACTTCGTTTGTAATCGCTTTGCGGTCTTCTGCGGAAGCCTTAACTTCAAAAACCACATAGTCGATTGAGCGGCCTTCTTCCTGCTCATAATTGTATTTAAACTCTTCGTAGTATGCTTTGATGTCCGCGTCGGTTACTTTTACGGCTGAATCGGAAACCGAAGTAAATTTAGCAGCAACAAACCTGATATTTGCTGTTGAGTTTTTTGCATCAAAATCCAGCTTGGCAAACGATTTTGGAATGTAATACGATTTTGTAACCAGGTTTTTATATTTGGTGCTCAACCGGTCCTCTTTAACCATTTTCTCAAGGCTGAGATAACGTTTTTTCATGTCGGGTGATTGGTTATCAAGATTACCAAGGAAATTTTTCACCATTTCAGGATCAAACGCATTGGTTTGTGGGTTTCTAAACGACTGGATTACAAAATTATGAGGTTTATCCCCAAGAATTTGATCCGAAAGTTCATCACTGGTAACAACAAGACCTAATTCGTCGTATTCTTTTCCCATCAAAATCTTTTCAACCATTTGGGTCCAAATGCTTTGCTTGATCTGATAAAGATCATCCTGACTAAGTTTATCACTTTGTTGCTGATCTTTCCGAATTTGAATCTGTTCATCGGTTTTATCGTTGAATTCCTGTATAGGAATCTCATCTCCGGCTATCTCGCCTACATAATTTGACCTGTATTTATTACTTGGTTTTAAAAAGTCACCAAGCACAAAAGCGGCGAGTGCCACGCCAATGATGATTACAAGTAATCCCGACTGTTTTCTTATTTGTCCAATTAATGCCATATTACACTTTTTTTTAAGAGTTTGCAAAAATACAATAGAATATGAAACGGGGAAATTTTTTTTAAGATATTGCACAATTAATAAATTGATGCAGGCAATTCGTTGGTTCAGTGATCGATTCTATTTAGAAAACCAAAGTTGCTTAATCTTATTATTAGCCAGTGATTGAACAGGTACTCCTGTAATTTGAAGTTTAACTAAGCCATGTTTTTATCGCTGATAATTAATTTCACTTTTTCGATCCTGGTTTCCGATGCTTCAAGAATTATAAATTCAAAATTATCAATTTTAATGTGGTCGTTTTGTTTTGGAATACTTTCGTATTGATGGATAATAAAGCCTGCCAGCGTTTCGTAATCGTCTGATTCGAGAATATTTAACTGATAATTTTCGTTAAGATAATCTATTTCGAGGCGACCTGAAAAGATAAATTCATAATCACTGATTTTTTTCTCCGTAAGGTCTTCTACATCAAATTCATCATTGATTTCTCCAAAAATTTCTTCAATAACATCTTCCATCGTAATAATACCTGAAGTGCCTCCAAACTCATCAACAACAACGGCTATACTTTTGTTTTGCTGGATAAACATCGAAAGCACAACATTTGCCAGCATAGTTTCCGGGGCAACGATAATGGGTCGCATGATGGATTTGATGGTAGCCGGGTTTTTAAAAATATCAGCCGAATGCGTGTATCCAATAATATTATCGATCGAATTGCGGTAAATCGGAATCTTTGAATGGCCGGAGGCAATAAATGTTGAACGCAGGGTTGAGATTTCTTCATTTTCATCCAGCGCGATAATCTCGGTACGCGGAATCATGCATTCGCGCAGTTTTACACTTCTGAAATCGATTGCATTCTGAAACATCTGTATTTCCTGCTGAACCTCGCTTTGGTCGCTAAAATCGGTTGTGAATTCTTTAAAATAATGGTCCAGATCGTTTACACCAAAAACACGGTTTTCGGTGCGAAGTTTAATTATAATAAACCTGCGCAGGATAAATTCCGACAGGCCGATGTAGGTATAAATTAATGGATAAAATATGTAGTAGAATATTGATACCGGAACGGCAAACGCATTGAGTGTTTTGTTCGGATTTATCCGGAAAAGTACTTTTGGGAGAAATTCGGCAAACAGAAGTACTATGAGTGTAGCCGAAATAGTCTGGATAAGCAGTACGAAGGTATCGCTGAATGAATTGTCAGGAAAACCATTGTTTATGGCTTTATTGATAATGTGGGCCATCGAAATTCCATAAATTACAAGTGCAACAGTATTGCCAAGTAACATGGCTCCAATGAATTTGGATGGAATTTTGCTAAAGCGAGAAATTATTTTAGCCGAAAGACTTCCTTTGCTTTTATCAACCGCTATTTTGAGCCGGTTTGAGCTAACAAAAGCGATCTCCATGCCCGAAAAAAAAGCCGAAAAGCCAAGTGAAAAAAGTACGATTATCCAATCATTCATTTAATTTCGGATTTTATTAATTACCATCTTCATCAACGGTAAAAATTCCATGAGGGTTTCTTAATTTATAGGTTTTAAACGATTCATCGGCATCAAAACCATCACCATAAAGAACTCCATCAGGCGAGGTTCGTTTTACAAATACATCCGAAAAAATTCTTCGGTTTTTCTGATCCCAGATGATGTGCTCGGTATTTATTACTTCATTTTTTTCGTAATCAGTAATAACGACATTGTTTTTGACTTCCATTCGTTTATTGCTTTCCCAACTGATGCCGTAGTTAGCCGTCAGCTCTGTTTTTACATTCATTACCGAATCAAAAAATAACAACCGCAAACCATCCGGAAATTCCATGTAGGAGTTTTCGGTTTTTTGATACCGGTCAAGTTTTGGGCTGATCATTTTGATTAGAATTTTTCCGGAGTCGCTGTAAATTACTTCAATATCAACGGCCGATTCGGTTGGCAATGTATCGTTGACCTCGAAAGAGCTTATGGTTTCCATGTTGTTTTCACATGAAAAAAGCATTATTGCGAAAAAAATCACAATAATGCATTTTACTGGAAAAGTGATGATTTTTATTGAACTAATTTTCACCACATTATCAATGAGATGTGTAAAATAGAACCGATTTTATCTGGCAACTCTTACCGTGGTTTTTTCGTTGATCCAGCAGCCAACAGTGTATGAATCGCCCACGTTTACATTATAGAAAAACAGGGTTTCCATAATCGGAAATTGTCTTGAATAGGCGTCGATTAGTTTCTGGGCATATTCCTCAACGGTTGGGTCGGCTCTTTTGGCTTCGATGTACTTGTCAACGGCAGTCCAGTAAGCAGCTTTTTTAGAAAGATCATTATCGCCACAACTTTCGGCGCTGGCAGCATACATGTCCCCAATCAGGAGGTAAGCTTTACCCTGGTCTGGTTTTAATTCGATCGATTTTCGTGCGTAACTGCGTGAACTCTGATAATCTTTTGAGTCAAAATAAACACTTGCAAGTACGAGAAAAACTTCCGATTTTTTGGTATTATCATTTTCGATATTGGATGCCGACTCGAGATAAGGAATAGCTTCTTTATTTTTCTCCTTTTTAAGAAGCATCTTTGCTATCATATAGCTTGATTCCGGTGAAGGTTCTAACTCATTAAGTTTAACCGATGCATCAAAAAACAATTGAGAATCGGTGCAGTCTTTTTTATCAAGAATATTGGTAATTTTTTTGAGAAGTTCGATGTTATCAGGTGTTTCATTAAACTTCTTTGTAAAAATGTCGATCAGGTTTTCACAAGTTGCGTATGGTTCAAATGAAAGATCAATGTTACCTTTCACATTTTCCCATTCAGCCTTTTCATCAGCTTTATCTTTTTTGGCTTCCAGATTAAAACCAATTATTCCGCTGATATTATCGTAGATTTCAACCAAAGTACCTTTGTCAACTTTTTCGGCATCAACCATTTTCGAGGCTGTGCGGAAATAATAAACCAAAACAAACGATTCGGAGTTATTGCCTTGTAGTTCGACCGATTTCTTGAACATGTAGTAAGCTTTCTCGTAATCTTCAGGAATATATTTAAATAAATCCGAACCTTTCCTGCCTAAAATGTAGCCTTCTTTGCCAAAATATTTGATACGGTTATCATACAGCATCATGATGGTGTCGACATAGCCGGCTTTTTGCTTATCATCTTTTGCAGTTTTTAAATAAAACTCCATGATCGAAAGACCATCAACATTGGTGTACTGAGAGGCCTGCGGACAATTATTGAATACATAGCGCCATGGACCAATTGCATCCTTGATAGCAGCATTTTTGTAATCGCTGGCTTTCCATTGTTTGAAAAATTCACGGTACAATGATAAATTTTCAACACATTTTGCACTATCACTGCCGTACCTACCTTTGTCCTGAGGTATCAGAAATTTGTCGCTCTGATTGTTATTGCCAGTAGCTTTGGCAGTACCAATTCCAAAACTTCCAAATGTTAAAAGCGTAATAATGCTTGCAAGGAATACCCAATTTATTGTTTTCATATTGATTGATATTTAATTGATAATCAATAATTAAAATGAAATATTGATGAATAACTAATTATATTTTCGTTTAACAAACCATCTTTCCCAGATGTCGATTCCGAGTGTAAATTTCATAAAATTTTCCTGAATCAAACCCGATGCCGTTGTTCCTGAACGCCCAATTTCAACACCTAAATTTACTGTTGTCAAAGTTCGTGGAAGTGGCAAAGCTACACCAAAAGTAATACCAAACTGATTAATCTGATTATCTCTTAATTCAAGATAGGTTTTGTTGTACCTGAAACCAAGCCGGTAGGTAACTAATTTAAGATAATTTGCTGAAGCAGTTCTGCTTGGTTGGTATTCTCCGCCAATTGAAATTTGCATGCTGTTTTGCAGCGAATCGCTTTTGCCGAAAGCTTCATATTTGCTCCAGTTTTGCCACGAATAATCAGCAGCTATCATCCAGGATTCCTTTTTTTTGAGCATGATGCCAACCCCATATTTATCAGGAATAATTATGGAGCCTTGATTTTCGATCCTGCTTTCGATGGTATCCCTGAAATATTCGATGCCTGTGGCTGATCCTGAATAAGTTCTGGCAAGATAATTTTCGACTGACGAAATGCTTTGTTTTGGAGCATAGGTTGCACCAAAGCCAAGTGTTAAATTGTTTCGGATGGATTTTTTGTACTGGGCACCAAAATCAAAATAGAGATCCCCAACTTCGATGTAATTATCAATGCGGGTATGAAGTAAACCAGACGAATCGGGGAAATAAATTAACCTGGCAAGGTTTGCTTTGCCAAACATCCAGGCACCTGAAGCACCCAGAGATAAATTTTTCGTAACCTGAACCCCGAAATTTAAATAGAATTGATTGAGACCTCCTGAGCCTTTGTAAAAAAAAGTGGTATTGCCAATTTCAGGCAGGTTTTGTTTGTCGATAATATCGTAACCCACATTACTGTATGGGATAATCCCGATACTTGTTTTGAGCCATTTGTTGATGGGGAAACCAAACAAAAGATACCCTAAAGTTGCAAAATTGGTATTGGCTGATTGCTGATCGGTTTTTAAATTACCGACTTTACTGTTTATCCCACCCGAAAAAATAAAGGATAATGTATCGAAAGCTGTATTTGAAGCCGGGTTAAAGGGATTAACATAACGAGGGTTGCTGAGTGCGATTGAAACTCCTCCCATCGCAAAATTGTAGGCATTTTGCCTGGTGGCCAGGTCTCCAACTCCATATCTCGAATAGGGAGAATTCACGCTTGCCTGAGAAAATGATTCGAGGGAAACATTCACAACGATTAAAATTGTGAGGAGTATGAGTTTTGCCAGCTTATTTTTTCTTAACATTAAAATCCAAGATTACATTCAATCCAATCAACACCAAATTTGGTACTGCAAAGATGTTACTTTTTAGCTTTTTATCAAAATAATTAAAATCCCCACCTGTTAAAACAACTTTTATTTCCGGGTAAATGCTGCAATAATCGTTGATAATACATTTTAATTCGGCAGTAGTTCCATTAAGAACTCCCGACAGAATCGACTCTTCAGTTGTAGTTCCGGTGAGACCTTCAAAATTTTTGTAAGGAACTAACGGAAGCTTACTGGTAAAATTATGTAAAGCCTTAAAGCGCAAAGAAATTCCCGGCGAGATTGCTCCTCCATGATAACAGGCATTTTTGTCGATAAAATCGTAAGTAATGCATGTCCCGATATCAATTACCAGACAATCGTGAAGCGGAAATAGCGCTGAGGCGCCTGTTACTGCGGCAAGGCGATCTTTTCCGAGCGTTTCAGGGCTATTGTAAAGATTTGAAATTGGAAGTCTTGTCAGGTGTGTTAATTCATAAAAGGTAAAATGGGTTTCAAGATATTGCCGGATGTGAGATGGAACTTCGATAACTGTCGAAATAATGGCAGAAACCGGCAAAAAATCATGCTTTAACTGATCGAGATAACCGGTGGTAACCAAGGACATTTTTTCGAGATGAATGAGTTCATCATCCTGGAAAACAGCTACTTTTGCAAGTGTGTTCCCAAAATCAATAATAAGCTTACTTTCCTTATCAAAATTTTTTTTATCCATCGAATTTGAGCTATTATTTGTCATAAATATTTCTTTTTCAGCAGCAAAAGTAATTTATACTATTTTTAAATTGCAGGATATGAAAAAAAATTTGTTTAATATTTAAAAACATACATAAATTTGCACCCTCAAAATAGATGATGGTGCCATAGCTCAGCTGGTAGAGCAACGGACTGAAAATCCGTGTGTCCCTGGTTCAATTCCAGGTGGCACCACTTAAAAAACCCGGGTAATTTTACCTGGGTTTTTTCATTTTCAGGCTATTGAAGGTAAAATGCGATTCCGCTCTTTTACGTTGTTTTAGGTTTGTAAATCAGCGATAAAAGTATGTAAATCACAATGATAAGCGGGATGGAAATAAATTTTAAAAGGATAAACAGCACGATGGCCAGAACAATCAGAATGTATTTTGCTGCATTTTGATTCCAACCCAGGCTTTTAAATTTAAGTGAGAAAAGATGAATTTCGGAAACCATCAAACCCGAAAATACCACCGTCAAAGCCAGCAGATACCAATAATTTTTTATTAGACCAACAATGCTGGTAAAATCTGACTCCTGGGCTTGTGATAAAACCAATGGTAAAGAAGCGAAAAGCAGTGCATTTGCAGGGGTGGGAACGCCAATAAACGATTCGGTCTGGCGCTCGTCGATGTTGAATTTGGCAAGGCGCAAAGCCGAAAAAACCGGAATAAGAAAAGCCGCAAACGACCATAAATTCAATTCAAAAAAATAAAAATAGGGTGCAGTTTCGCAGGTTTCCATCAATTGAAACATAATCGCACCGGGAACAAGACCAAATGAAACCATGTCGGCAAGTGAATCGAGTTGAACACCCAGAGGTGATTTTACATGTAAAAGACGAGCCAGCATTCCGTCGAAAAAATCAAAAATTGCTGCAAAGGCTAAAAACCATGCAGTTAGAAAAAGATTGTCATTAAAAGCAAAAACCAGTGCAATACTTCCACTGAACAGGTTGAGCATGGTTATAAAATTTGGAATGTTACGCTTTATCACGGTGTTGAGTTTTTAATTAGAACTTGAAGATTTTACTTTCGGCCTGAAATTTCGTTTTCAAACAGTCTTTATCTGCACTGACTATTGCAAAAGTAGCTACTTTTTATTGTAAATCATTTGTTTGCCTTTTTTTTTGCTGTTCCTCTTCAAAAAGTCCCCGCAGTTTTTAACCGGTTAAAAGTTAAAATGGAGGATATTACAGATGTTTTACTTTTGTGTGATATTTTATAGATCCGTTTATTTGAACCGAAATGAATTTAATACCAGCTTTTAGCGACATAAATATTGATGACTTCAGATACGACCTGCCGGATGACAGGATTGCGAAATTTCCGTTAAATCAGCGGGATTCCTCCAAATTGTTGATTTATCGCGATAAAGCAATTACCGAAAGCACTTTTAAAAATATGGTCAGGTTTTTACCTGAAGACAGTTTTTTGGTGTTGAACGACACGAAAGTTGTTCAGGCAAGGCTGATTTTTAAAAAGGAAACCGGTGCTTTAATCGAGATATTTTGCCTTGAGCCTGTCAGTCCAACCTCCGAAATTCAAATGGCGTTTCAGCAAAAGGGCAGCGCAACCTGGAAATGCCTCGTTGGAAATGCCCGCAGGTGGAAGGAAGGCAGTATTTTATCGACCTCTGAGAATATTGAAAATGAATTTTCCATCCGGGCTGAGAAAATTGAGAAATCCGGCGAAGCTTATCTGATAAAATTATTCTGGGAGCCTGAAGCACTTTCGTTTTCAGAGGTTTTGGAAATGGCTGGAAAGGTTCCTTTACCACCGTATTTAAACCGCGAAGCTGTTGAAGCCGATAAAAATACTTACCAAACTGTTTATGCCCGTTTTGATGGTTCTGTGGCGGCCCCAACCGCTGGCCTTCATTTTACAGAGCAGGTTTTTGATGCCTTAAAAATGAAACGGATTTCGCATGACTCCCTGACGCTTCATGTTGGCGCCGGTACTTTTAAACCTGTCGGCAAAGCAGGAATCGCCGGTCATGAGATGCACAATGAGCAATTTATCCTAAAACGCAGTACCCTCAATAATCTCCATAAAAATTGCGATAAAATTATTGCTGTGGGCACTACCTCTGTTCGTACCCTTGAAAGTCTTTACTGGCTTGGTGTTCGGCTTAAGTTAAACCCAGAGTCGGCATTTCAGATCGGACAAACTGATCCTTATCTGGAAGAATTTCGAACCGAACTCCCGGTGAGGGAAGCGTTGGCTGAAATTATGGCGCTTATGGACCGGAAAGGTATCGATTTTATTACCGGATCAACGCGCTTGATGATTATTCCGGGTTATAAATTCAGGATGATTTCCGGGATGGTTACAAATTTTCATCAGCCCGGAAGTACCTTGCTTTTGTTGATTTCTGCCTGGCTTGGCGATTCATGGAAAGAAATTTACGATTATGCTTTGAAAAACGATTTCAGGTTTTTGAGTTACGGTGATAGCTGCCTGTTTTTGAAATAATTTTGGCTTTTTGAAATCTGAATCAACTTTGTGAGATTGGAAGGAAATCGTGGAAGTTGAAAATTCCATCCTTTCTTCTTCTAAAATTCAAAGGATTTAGCACCTTTGTAAAAAAGTAAAGCAATGAAAAACAAATCTTTCATCACCGTCAAAAAAAGCCTCATCGTTGTCGTTGGAGTCCTGTTAATTTCGGGATGTTCCCATAATTCTGGAAAAGAAATCCCGAAATATCAAAATCCAGACCTTACGGTTGACGAAAGAGTTGACGATTTGATGTCGCGGATGACACTGGAAGAAAAGATTTCGCAGTTGCGTTACGATGCTCCTGCAATCGAACGATTGGACATTGCCGAGTATAACTGGTGGAATGAATGTCTGCATGGAGTCGCAAGATCGGGAAAAGCAACGGTGTTTCCGCAGGCTATTGGTTTGGCAGCGATGTGGGATCGAAATCAAATGTTTAAAGTGGCTACGGCCATTTCCGACGAGGCCCGCGCAAAACACCACGATTATCTCAGGCGCAATAAACATGGCATTTATCAGGGTTTGACCTTTTGGACACCCAACATCAACATTTTTCGTGACCCCAGATGGGGGAGGGGAATGGAAACCTACGGCGAAGACCCTTTCCTGACGGGTGAACTGGGTGTTCAGTTTGTGAAAGGTTTGCAGGGTGACGACCCAAAGTATTTAAAAACGGTTTCTACAGTCAAGCATTTTGCTGTTCACAGCGGGCCGGAGCCTGAGCGTCATCGTTTTGATGCAAAAGTAAGCGACCGCGACCTTTTCGAAACGTATCTGCCACATTTCAAAAATTGCATCATCAACGGGAAGGCTCAATCGGTGATGTGTGCCTATAATCTTTATCAGGGCGAGCCTTGTTGCGGAAATACTTACCTGCTTGAAGATGTGCTTCGGAAAAGTTGGGGATTCGACGGTTACGTGGTTTCCGATTGTTGGGCGCTTACTGATTTTTTTAATTTTCAGAAAACCGCGAAAAATTCTGCAGAGGCCGGTGCAATTGCCATCAAAGCAGGAACTGATCTCAATTGCGGTGTTGTTTACCGCGATTTGCAGCAAGCCATTGATTCGGGTTTTATTCGGGAAGATAAAATTAATTTATCCCTCAAAAGAGTGCTTAAAGCGAGATTTCAGCTTGGGATGTTCGATCCGGCCGAAAAGGTAGCCTATGCGCAAATTCCAATTGAAGTAAACGATTGTGACGAACATCACCAGTTAGCGCTCATAACGGCTCAAAAATCAATGGTCTTGCTCAAAAATGAGGGAAACCTGCTTCCGCTGCCGAAGACAATTAAAAGCATTGCTGTTATAGGCCCAAATGCTGATGATGTGGAGGTCTTGCTTGGAAACTATAATGGAACTCCGTCCAACCCGATTACGCCGCTCAGAGGCATCCGTGAAAAGCTTGGTGGCAGTACGGAAGTAATCTATGCGCATGGTTGCGACTGGGCCGATGGAATGCCAAAACTGGTAACTGTTCCTGCGGCATATCTCACCCACCTCGAAAATGGAAAAGCAGTTGCAGGCTGGGTTGGTGAATTTTATGATAATCTTGGAATAGAAGGGGCCCCTGTTGTCACCAAAACTGCCGGAACCGTGAATTTTAAATTTTGGGATGATGCGCCGGCAGAGGGTTTGAAGGATGATGATTTTTCGATAAAATGGAGTGGATCATTAACTGCTCCCAAAACCGGGAAATATCTGCTGGGTTGCTTTGGAAGCGGATACCGCGTTTTTCTTGGCGATTCGTTGCTCCTGGAATACGAAAATACGCACGAATCGGTACAACGATTTGTTGAAGTTCCGATGATTGAAGGTGCAAAATACCCGGTACGGGTTGATGCTTTTAATAAATCAGGGAATTGCCAGATTGATTTCAGATGGAAGGTTCCGGGCACCGACCATTTTGAGGAGGCTTTGGCGGCTGCACGAAAAGCTGAAATTGTGGTGATGGTGATGGGTTTGTCACCACGCCTCGAGGGTGAGGAGATGGATGTTCCGGTTGAAGGGTTCAAAGGTGGCGATCGTTTGACGCTTGAGTTGCCCGCCATTCAGCAACAACTGCTTAAAGCCGTTTATCAGGTAAATCCAAAAATCGTTCTGGTTTTAATGAACGGTAGCGCTCTTTCGATTAATTGGGCCGATGAGCATATTCCGGCAATCATCGAGGCCTGGTATCCCGGTCAGGCCGGTGGAGCTGCCCTTGCCGATGTTTTGTTTGGCGATTTTAATCCTTCAGGTCGATTACCCGTTACTTTTTATAAATCTGTTGACGACCTCCCACCTTTTGACGATTACAACATGAAGGGCCACACTTACCGTTATTTTCGTGGTACACCGCTTTATCCTTTTGGCTTTGGTCTGAGCTATTCGACTTTCGAGTATTCCGGAATTGAAATCCCGGCAGAAGCAAAAACCGGTGATCATATTCCGGTTTTGGTGAAAGTTAAAAATTCCGGAAGCGTTGCCGGCGAAGAAGTTGTTCAGCTTTATGTTAAGAATCTGGATAGTCAGGATGAATCACCAATCTTATCGTTAAAGGGTTTTGAGCGGATTTTCCTTAATCCGGCAGAAACCAAGATTGTAAGATTTATGGTGGACCCGTTACATTTTTCGATTATCAATGATCGTTCAGAAAGAGTTTTGTTACCCGGAGCATTTCAAATCTCGGTTGGAGGAAATCAGCCTCATCCGGCAAACCGCATCAGCAACAAAACCGGAAATGTTATTTCTTCAAAGCTTATCTTTAAAGGAAATTCGATCCTGATGGAGCTTTAAGGAAGTTCTGCGGAAAATCTTAATCGCAATAAGGTTTTGATCTGCATTTTTTTTGAATTGTAACATTTGGGCAAATTTAACCTGGAGATTCAATGTCGTTTTGTTAACAAATATAAAATGGAACGCGGATCAAACGGATCCGCCAGTTGGCGGACGCGGATTAAAACGGTTTATGATACAAGAAATCCGCGAAAATCAGCGTTGCTTGCATCAGCGTTATCAGCGTTCAAATACTTAACTAAACGAAATTGTCTGGAGATTTCTTTCCAGATCGAATAACTAAAAGACTCCGACCTCCTGCCTCCACACAAATTGAAATGACCTAATGTTTGACGATCATAGCGAGCTGCTTACCTGTATTAATCAGTTTCAGCACACTGGAAACATTTGTTGAACCTGATTTACGAATTATCGAAAAGGTGCAGCACACCGGAATATATTAATCGTAAGCCGGTTATTGCGCTGCGCTGCACTTACCCACTCCCCATCAACTAAAATCACCAATTATTTCATTTCCATGCCACTTTTATAATTTCCGTTTAACGGCGTTTGAAAACCCAATCTCAATCAAAGTACACGAAAGCACTTTTACAACGTAACGATTATCAATAGCCAAACTCTTTAACTAATCCTGTTTGCTGTTTGATTTTTAAAATCCTGATTACCTGGGTTGAGTTTGCCTGAAAACTATTGAAAGTTTTATGATAACCATTATCCAAAAAAAATCCCCCGTAACATTTAAGTTGCGGGGGATTTGAGTTAATTCCAATCAAGGTTAATTAATGATCAAGCGTTTTACAACAACATTGTCATTGTTTTGCAGCGTGACCATATAAATTCCAGAAGCAAGATTGCTTACATCTACTTTTGTTTTGCTGGAATTCAGTTTTTTAGTCATAACCTGTTTTCCGGCAGTATTTGTAAACACAGCATTTACTGTTGAATTTGTTCCATTTAACGGATAAGAGATCGTTATTTCATCTCTGGCAGGATTTGGATAAATGCTTACCATTTCGGCAATATTTTCTTCACCAATAATACCAGTTGCTGATTCCTTGAATGAAAGGATTTTTGATAGTCCGTTTGAAGCAAACAGGCCATTGTTCTGAGGCATCAGATCATCAAATGTTGCATGAAGGACAACCTGGGTGCGGCCAAAGTTATCATAAGCAGCAAATGTGATTATTTCATTTTCTGATGCGCCATCCTTTTCAGAAGTCATCTGATCATCACCATAAATGGTTAACAGATAGTTTCCATCATTCCTATCGATGGAGGCATAACCGATACAATTACCATCAGCATCGAAAGCACCGATGTAGTCCGCATTATTCAATTCCGATACTGCTGCATTGGCAATAGATACCAGGTGTACGTTTGCAGTTCTCGTAATTGGCCATGGGCCATCATTTGCAACGGTTTCATAAGTTGTTTTTGAATCCTGGAGACCGCAGATAACTTCAGGATAAGTAACTGTGACCGGATTCTTGAAATTACCTAAGTAACCATATCCTGGTTTAAGTGATGTAAGTGTGAATAGATCACCACCCGGCCAGTAAATGTTATTAGTCTGGATTTCAAAAATAATCAGTACATCTGTTAATGGATTAGTCAAAACAGATGCGATTGGAACTTCATAATTTGTCAATACAGGGAAGATTGAGAAGCCTGAAGGCAACGCAACTGAGCCAGTTTCGACAGGATTTCCATGAATTGTCCAGGTTCCGGCAGTGTTCATTTTTACTTTATATCCCTTGTAAGGATTCCAGTTACCAATGGTGTTGGTATTCAATGGAGGTGAGAATATTTTTCCACTCGCATCAACCATAATAAACAGGTTGTCGATCGGATCATTATACTGATTCATCACATTGAGATTGGTATTGAGCGGAGTGAGGAATGAAGAAATGTACTGCCAACCCGTGATTACCGGGATGATCTGTATGTTCATTGTAACATTGATCTGATCAATATCGGATTCAAAGAATTCGACATCTGTAGCACGGGCTTCGATCAGGTTATCACATGGCAGTAATTCGACTTCTAATTGCCAGGTTTCCAAACCTTCGGCAAGAAGCCATGGGCCACCATTAATCCTGATTTCAACATAGGCAAGGTCATTATCAAGATCGCTTGCTGTACCTGTAATTAATACTGGATTGAAGTAAAGAATATCACCGTGTACCGGAGAGGTAATCACAACTTCAGGAGCGTGGAAAATGGATAGCATAATTTCGTCGGCAAAAGTTTCGGTACAAGGATCAGCTCCGTTGGCGGTTAAAGTTAAGATTACTGATCCGTTATCGATGTCACCGGTACCTGGAGTATAAACAGGATTTAATTCGGTTTCGTCACTGAATGTACCATCTCCACCTGTAGTCCACAATAATGAACCATAATCAGCAGCATCTGCATTTTCTAAAGTGTAAGGTTCGTCGTAAAGTATCGAAACATCTTCACCAGCATAAGCGGCAGGAGTCCAGATTACCGACAGGGTCATGTCATCACTTGCATTTCCAACACATGGTTCAATAGGCTCGACGGTAATTGTAAGAATTACTGATAAGTTTGAAATGTCTTCGGAACCTGGTGTGTAAACTGCATTGAGTTTGGTTGCATCGTCAAAGCTTCCATCACCATCCGTAATCCATAATACTGAACTGTAATTTTCAGCAGTGAGGTCAGATAGAGTAATTGAACCTGTTTCACAAACCGAATCATCATTAGCAACAATAGTCGGGAACTTGTTAATGGTCAAAGTCATTACATCATCATCAGAGTAAGCCAGACAAGGACTGCATTGACTTGCTGTAAGTTTAAGTTCGACCGAACCAGCCAGGATATCATTAGCACCAGGCGTGTAGGTAGCGCCAGCTAAGGTAATATTATCAAATGATCCATCACCTGCAGTTGACCAAACATAACCACATCCGTTTGTTGATGATCCGGAAAGTGCATATTCACCGTCTTCGCAAATTGTAGCATCATCTCCGGCATTTGCAAGTGGTAAACCTTGAATGGTCAGAATCATACAATCCTCAACATACTCAGTACATGGCGCAATTGGATATGCCCTGAAACAAAGCTCAACAAATCCATTTATAATGTCGTTGGCGCCAGGTGTGTAGGTAGCATCGGTGAGTTGCACATCGTTAAATGTTCCATCTCCGGTGGTTACCCATTCGGTTTGGATGGTAATTGAAGCATCACCACTTAACTTATACTTTTTGTTTTCACAAACAGTTGCATCATCACCTGCTTCAGCTGTTGGCAATGGGAAGAATGTAACAGTTACACAATCCTGATCAGTACCAGTGCATGGTGCAATTGGTTGTGCTGTAAGACATAATTCAAATGAACCAGCAGCGATGTCGCCAGAACCAGGAGTGTAGATTGGATTAAGATCAGTTTCATCTGTAAATGTTCCATCACCGTCTGTAGACCAGAGTAATGAGCTATAACCAACTGCGGTAGCATCGGATAACTCGAGTGCATCGCTTACGCATAATGAACCGTCAAATCCTATATCTACCGAAGGCAGGTAATTAATTGTCAGTGTCATGCAGTCTTCATCAGATTCAGTGCATGGACCTGTGGCCAAAGTAGTAAGGCAAAGTTCAACCGAACCAGCAGCGATGTCGTCAACACTTGGTGTGTATGTTGCACCAAGAAGCGTGTTATCATCAAAAGTACCGGTACCATCAATTGTTGACCATGAAACAGAATTTTCATTTTCAGCAGTAGCTCCTGATAAGGTGTATGTTCCGTCTTCACAAATTGTGAAGTCATCACCGGCGTCAGCAATTGGCAGTAACTGGATAGTAAGCGTCATACATGCTTCATCAGAAGTTGTACATGGGCTTTCTGGTTCTGCGGTCAAACAAAGTTCAACCGAACCAGCCAAAATATCATCAGCACTTGGTGTATAGATAGGATTAACGCTTGTTTCATCATCAAATGTTCCTGTTCCATCAGTAGTAGTCCAGGTAACTGAACTGTAATTTTCGGCAGTAGCATCTGATAAGGTATAACTTGCATCTTCACAAACCGTATCGTCATCACCAGCATCAGCTATTGGCAATAACTGGAAGTAAAGAATCATATCATCAGTATCTTCTGAAGAACATGGAGTGGTAGCATCGGCAGTTAAAGTAAGTGTGACTGAACCAAGCAAAATATCAGCAGCACTTGGTGAGTAAGTTGCGCCAAGGATAGCATCATCATCAAAGGTACCAGTACCATCAATTGTTGACCATGAAACAGAACTTTCGTTTTCGGCAGTAGCTCCTGATAAGGTATATGTTCCGTCTTCACAAATTGTGGTATCATCACCAGCATCAGCAATTGGCAGTAACTGGATAGTAAGCGTCATACAT
>CAJATL010000024.1 GCA_903944895.1 uncultured Bacteroidota bacterium | reverse complement strand
ATGGCACTTGTCATTATTGGTGTTATCATCTGGTTGCAGCGAAGTAAAAACCGTGAATTGATTGATAAATCTTAATACAGCAGGAGGAATACGATGGACAATTTATTTAATCTTTTTGTTAGGTCAATCTTTATAGATAACATGATCTTTGCCTATTTCTTAGGCATGTGTTCATATCTTGCAGTATCAAAAACTGTTAAAACCTCGGTTGGGTTAGGAATTGCTGTAACCTTTGTTCTGCTGATTACCGCTCCGCTTAACTGGCTTGTTGATTTTTATGTACTGAAACCTGGTGCCCTGAAATGGCTTTCAGCCGATCTTGCTGACCTCGATCTGAGTTATCTCAGCTTCCTGATTTTCATTGCAGTAATTGCTGCCATGGTTCAATTGGTCGAGATGTTTGTTGAGAAATTTTCGCCACCCTTGTATAACGCGCTGGGTATTTTCCTTCCTTTGATCGCTGTTAACTGCGCCATATTGGGTGTTGCCCTGTTTGTTCAGGAACGCGATTATCAAACAATCAGCGAAGTAACAGTTTATGCAGTTGGTTCGGGTGTTGGCTGGTTTTTGGCGATTACGGCCATTGCAGCTATTAAGGAAAAAATCAGCTATTCGGCGATTCCTCCGGGCCTTCGCGGACTGGGCATTTCGTTTATCATTACTGGCCTGATGGCCATAGCTTTTATGAGTTTTATGGGTATTAAAATCTAAAAATCTGAAATTATTATGATCATAGTAATGGGAATTTTTAACCTCATATTATTGGCCACAGGCATTTTTCTGGGTGTTATGCTTTTGCTGGTTGCCATGTTGCTTTTTGCAAAAGCAAAATTAGCACCATCGGGACCGGTAAAAATTACAATCAACGAAGACCGTGTGATTGATGTGAACGGAGGATCAAGCCTGCTTTCGACGCTTGCTAACGAGAAAATATTTCTCCCCTCAGCTTGCGGTGGTGGCGGAACTTGCGCCATGTGTAAATGCCAGGTTTTTGAAGGTGGCGGTTCCATTTTACCAACCGAAACCGGATATTTTACCCGCAAGGAACAAATGAATCACTGGCGCCTGGGCTGCCAGGTTAAAGTTCGTGAGGACATGAAAATCGAAGTCCCCCACGAAGTTTTTGGAATCAAGAAATGGGAATGTACGGTGGTTTCGAACCGCAACGTGGCTACTTTCATCAAAGAATTTGTGGTGCAGTTGCCCGAAGGCGAATCGCTGGATTTCAAATCAGGAGGTTACATCCAGATCGACGTTCCTGCCATCGAAGTCGATTATAAAAACATCGAAGTCGAAAAAGAATACCGTGAAGATTGGGATAAATTCAAGATGTGGGATCTCAAAATGAAGAATCCTGAACCTATCTTCCGCGCCTATTCGATGGCCAATCACCCAGCCGAAGGCAACATTGTGATGCTCAATATCCGCATCGCCACGCCACCATGGGATCGTAAAGCCAACGCATTTATGAAAGTAAATCCAGGAATATGCTCATCATTTATTTTCTCGCGCAAACCAGGTGATAAAGTAACAGTTTCAGGCCCTTACGGTGAATTCTTTATCAAACCAACCGAAAAGGAAATGATGTTTATTGGTGGTGGTGCCGGAATGGCCCCAATGCGTTCGCACATCTTCGACCTGTTCCAGACCAGGAAAACTTCGCGCAAAGCTACTTTCTGGTATGGTGGCCGCTCAATCCGTGAATTGTTTTACATGGACGATTTTCAGAAAATCCAGAGCGAAAATCCCAACTTCACGTTCAATGTCGCACTTTCGGAGCCTAAACCCGAAGACAAATGGACGGGATACACAGGATTTATCCATCAGGTAATTCTGGATAATTATCTCAAAACCCATCCCGAACCCGAAGAAATTGAGTATTACATCTGCGGCCCGCCCATGATGAACGATGCCGTGATCAAAATGCTCGACGACTATGGCGTTCCACCCGAAAACATTGCTTTCGACGATTTCGGAGGATAGGATACTCCATCAAAATAATCAAAGGCCTCAAGGATTCATTGGTATCTTTGGGGCTTTTATTTTAGGATTGAAGTCGGAAGTCCGAAGTCCGAAGACGGAAGTCCGAAGTCGGAAGTTGGAAGACGGAAGACGGAAGACGGAAGACGGAAGACGGAAGTCCGAAGTCAGGAGTCAAGAGTCAGAAGTCTAAAACAAATGGAGGATGCAGCAAAACGAATTTAACTTATTATAATAAAATCATTTAAACAGCATTTATTATGGAATTCAAATTTGAAAAACTTATTATCTGGCAAAAAGCCATGGAATTGGGGGAGCTTATTGATAAATTAGCACATAAGTTTCCGAAAGATGAAGTTTATAATCTATCTTCCCAAATTCGAAGAGCCGGCGATTCAATCGCATTAAATATTTCAGAAGGTTCCATTGGCCAATCAAATCCGGAATTTAAAAAATTCATGGGTTATTCAATAAGGTCTTTGGCAGAGGTTGTAACTTGTTTGCACAAAGCCAAATTGCGGAAATATGTTCCTGAAGATGAATTTTTAATTCTCTATGAATTTTCTTTCAACTTAATGAATATGATGGTATCTTTTAAAAATAAAATTAAATAACAGATGTTCTAAATTCAGACTTCGGTCTCCTGACTTCGGTCTCCCGACTTCGGTCTCCCGACTTCGGTCTCCTGACTTCTGACTTCGGTCTCCCGACTTCGGTCTCCCGACTTCGGTCTCCCGACTTCGGTCTCCTGACTTCTGACTTCGGTCTCCCGACTTCGGTCTCCTGACTTCTGACTTCGGTCTCCCGACTTCAAACTAAAATCTTCATAAACAAAAACATATTTTACCATGCCATACTTAGTTCTCGACCTCGAAATGACCGGCCCGGAGCCGGATTACAACGAAATTATCCAGATTGGCGCCGAAATTTATAACGACAACTGGGAAAAGAAGGGTGAATACCTCAGCAATGTTTATCCCGAAAACGAGGATGCTTTTTCGTCGCATTCCGAAAATATCCACGGCATCCTCATCGCCGAACTCGATGAAGCACCAATGATGTACGATGTTTTGCCGGAATTTGAAGCGTGGATCAGGAAAAGCCTCTACATGAAAGCAGATGAGCCTTTGAAGAAAATCATCATCTGCGGGCAGAGCATAATTAACGACATCAACTTCCTGAGCTATGCCTACAAAAAGGAGAAGTTGCCCTGGCCATACTCCTACCAGTTGCTCGACCTGCACTCCCTCTCCTATTTCGCATTTATGATCCTTAGTAAAAACGGCATCAACACACCAAAAGGATTAAGCCTGGCCAAAGTGGCACAGTATTTTGGTTTTGAACGCGAAAGTGAGACCCACAACGCCCTCGAAGATGCAAAACTCACCGCGCAATGTTTCAAAGCTTTTTTTGAAATGACTGATAAAATGGTTGTGGAAGATTAGTTTTCACCACAGTAGGCACAGTAGGACACAATAGAAAAAAAACTATGTGACCTATGTGCCTATTGTGGTTTGTTTTTTTTCCAACTTCTTTTACCCCCCAACCCCCCGAATCGGGGGGATTTCATCCATGGAATAGTATCATCAATGCCGGCGGTTTCTTCCTTCCCCCCAATTGGGGGGACTGAGGGGGGGTAACCAAAAAACCTATGTGAACTATGTGCCTATTGTGGTTATTTCTTCAATCACTACTCAATCCATCCCAGATAATTTTCAGGAGTAATGACTTCAAAACTGCTCAGGGGATAAGCTGCCAACCAGGCTGAGGGGACTTTAGGTGTTTTCCTGGCATTCCATTTTACTTCATAAGCAAAAAGGGTCCCTTCCCGCTCCTCAATCCAGTCGATTTCCTGCTGTTGGTAAGTTCTCCAGAAGTAATTATTTACAATCATTCCTGTATTTTGCTGAAACTTGATACGTTCCGAAAGCAGGTAATTCTCCCACAATTCCCCTGTATCACCTCGTAACGACAGAGAATTAAAATTTGTGATCAAAGCATTCCGGATTCCGTTATCAAAAAAGTACCACCGGCTGGTTTTTGTAATTTCATTCCTGAGGTTCCTGCTGAATCCAGATATTTTGTAAACCACAAAAACCTTTGAAAGTAAATCAAGGTATCGTTCAACAGTATTCCTGCTCAGGCCAAGCTGCCTACCCAATTCCTCCATCGAAACTTCCTTTCCGATCTGAAAGGCTATTAACCGCAACAAACTCAGCATTTTTGATGAGCTGCGTACACCGTCAACTTCAAGAATATCACGAAGCAAATAAGAATTTACAATTTCATTGAGATATGCTGCCTTTTCGCTGTTGCTTGCAAGCGTGATTAATTCCGGGTAGCAGCCATAAATAAGCCGCTCTTCAAGCCTGGCTTTGGTTTCAATCAGATTTTCGTAGTCCGAATATTCCTTTTGCGAAAAAGGATACAAATAAAATGTGTATTTCCGCCCTGTGAGAGGTTCACCAAGCTTGTTGGCCAGGTCGAAAACCGATGATCCTGTAGCAATAATTCTGAGACCTTCGATATTGTCAACCATCAGTTTCAGGATCAGGCCAATATCAGGAATTTTTTGTGCCTCATCAATAATCATCAGCTTTTTATTGCCAAACAAACGCCGGTAGTTTTCGACAGTTCGCTCAGAAAGTACCGCTGTTGTGGCCATATCTTCGCCATTAAGAAACAGAAAAGGTTCATCAAAATAATTATCGGCCAGGTCCCTCAGAAAAACCGTCTTTCCAACACGGCGCGCCCCAAGCAGTAGCAGGACTTTGTTGGCTTGCAATTTATTGATAAAAACCGCTCTAATTGCTCTGTTGATAATCGTTGTCATAAATTAATTTTTTAAGAATAAGCACAAAAATATAAAATTCCTTCAACATACTGAATGAATTTATATTAATTCCTTCATTACGATGAAGAAATTCATTCAAATTTCTTCATTACAATGAAAGGATGCACCAATCGAGGCACCCAACTTCATTTTCCCCCCAACCCCCCGAATCGGGGGGCTTTCATTCGCGAGATAGTTCAGAAAACCTATGAGAACTATGTGCCTATTGTGGTTAATTTCTTTCACCACAGTAGGCACAGTAGGACACAATAGAAAAAATACTCAGGAGCCTTTTTGTTTCTTGTTTTTGATTTTTGTCTTATGACTTCCCCCCAACCCCCCGAACCGGGGGGCTTTCATCCGTGAGATAGTTTCATCAATGTCGGCGGCTTCTTCCCTCCTCCGCCAGCTGGCGGAGACCGAGGGGGCAAACCACATTCCTTTTCCCCCCAACCCCCCGAACCGGGGGGCTTTCATCCGTGGGATTGTACCATAAATCTGGCGGTTTCTTCCATGCCGGCGGTTTCTTCCTTCCCCCCAATTGGGGGGACCGAGGGGGGCAAACCATTTGGGGGGACTGAGGGGGGTGGGGTTATTTATACTCCCTCCAAATTTCTTTTACTGTTAGGTTAATGTGTTATTGTTGTTTAGTTTTACTGCCTGTTTAAACGTACCTAAAAAAATCTGGAGTTTTGTAATGACAATTACCTTTTTACATATTTTTCATAGAAACAAATTTCTTTAATCATTTAAAAATCATGTTATGCAACGAAAAATTACGTTTTTCTTTTTGCTCGCTTTTGCCATGCTGAGTTACCAAACCACCTTTGCCCAAACCCGTGGCGTTACCATTACCGGCAATTGCTACCTGGAAGGCCAAACAAACCACAGCGGCGTTAAAGTGCTGTTTACCGCTGCTTCTCCTTCGGCTGTTACCACCGAAGTTTTTACCACCTCCACTGGCTCGTTTATTGCCGGGCTGGCGGAAGGACTTTACTCGGTTGACTTTTCTTATGATGGGTATTTAGTTTACAACCTGCCAGGCAATACTTCTTTTTTTAGTAATATCACATTAGCGGATGTAACCCTGCTCTATAATGCATTTAATTATTCCGGCTCACAAAGTGGGGTTTGGGAATCTGATAAGCCTTGCAGAATTATTGGTGATATTACAGTAAATGTTGATGATACGCTTATAATTCAACCAGGTGTTGTTGTGAAATTTCTGGGTTTTTATCAACTTGAAGTATACGGAACCCTGCTGGCGGCTGGAATTGAAGGCGATTCCATTGTTTTTACCTCCGGACAAGAAGTTCCAGCAACCCAAGACTGGAAATTTGTTAAGTTTTCAGGCAGTTCATCATCTGGAAGCATCTTAACCTTTACCAAAGTTGAATATGCCTACAATGGGATTTATTGTTATAATGGCGCTGCGCCCATGATTACAAACAGCATGATTAGCCACAACAATAATTATGGGATTTATTGCTCCTCCTCCTCCACAATAATCCAAAGCAATACCTGCAAATATAATGGGTATGGGATTTATTGCTATCAATCTTCCCCTATCATCCAAAACAATATCTGTAACAATAATTACTATGGGATTTCTTGTGGATCCTACTCCTCCCCAACCATCCAAAACAATATCTGCAATAATAATTCAACTGGGATTTATTGCTACTACTACTCCTCTCCAACCATCCAAAACAATACCTGCAACAATAATTCAACTGGCATTTATTGTGACAACTCCTCCTCAACCATCCAAAATAATAATGTCAACAACAACTTTGATTGTGGAATTCAATGCAGCTACTCCCCCTCAACTATCCAAAAAAATAACATTATTCAAAATGGAACAGGAATTTCCATAGAATCCTCCGCGGGATATGCACCGACGATTTTAAATAATATCCTGGTAGGCAATCAGTTCGGCGTTTATTTAAATGGGGCCCCACAAACTCTGACCTACAACCTCTTTTATGAAAATATAACTTTGTATGGCGGCGGCGGGGTACCCACTTTTGGCGAAATTGTTACGCAAAATGCCAATGGTGACCCCTGCGATACTTATTGGAATTTATTTATAGACCCGAAGTTTGTAGAATATCCTGAGCAAGGAAATTATAGTTGGGAAGTTGAAGGAGATTCGGTAACATTTAAACTTGGTTATCAAATGAGGTTGCAAACACCTTATCAAATTGACATTTACTTTCAAGGTTGGATAGGTACTGGATGGATTGAAATGGACTGGAATGGTGAATATTATTTAAAAAAAATACCTTTGAACTCACTGGAAAACCAGCCTATTCATTATGTTAAATTAGGTAATCCTTCAAATTCCATTGACTTCTATCCTGATCTACCAAATAATCCAAATGGCCCAATATTCATCCCAGGGTCATTTGATGTGGATTATCATCTTACCTCAACCTCCCCCTGTATTGATGCCGGCAATCCTGCTCCTGCTTTTTATGACCCGGATGGTACGGTGGCTGATATGGGCGCATTTTATTACGATCAGGGTTCTGCAGCGCCGGTTATCAGCGATTTTACAGGAACACCGCTTAGCGGAGCAGCTCCGTTGGTAGTTCAGTTTGCACAAAATATTACCGGCCCGGTAACAGCGTACAACTGGTTTTTTGGAGATGGTACAACTTCAAGACTTCCCAATCCGGTGCATGTATTCAGCCAGCCGGGTTCGTATTATGTTGCGCTCGAAGTAACGGGTCCGGGTGGTTCAAATACCAAATTTAAAGCTAATTATATTCAAGTACAAACAGCGGTTATTCCGCTAAATGCTGCATTTACGGCCGCACCATTACTGGGTTCGGCTCCGCTCCAGGTGCAATTTACCAACCAAAGTTCTGGCCAGTGGCTAAACTTACTTTGGGATTTTGGCGATGGCAGCACAAGCACCGAAACCAACCCCTTGCATACTTACCAGAATGCCGGCAGCTACAATGTTTTGCTTACGGCAAACTCGGCTGGTAACCAGGATACCGAACTGAAAAACAACTATATCCAGGTTATTGCTTTGCAGGAAGTGGTGGCCATTTTCACAACAACCGGAACAAATGGCGCCGCGCCATATTCGGTAGGATTTTTTAACCAGTCGTTTGGCTCGGTGGATTCGCTGCTGTGGAACTTCGGTGATGGAGGTACTTCCACACTCACCAACCCGCTGCATACTTTTGTAAATCCCGGCGAATACCAGGTTACACTCACGGCTTATGGCCCGCTCAACACCAGCACCGCCAGCAAAACGATTCTGGCCGAGTCGGTTGCACCATTCATCACCCAAATTACCGACCGCCCCAACGACCAGGGCGGCTACGTTTATATCGAATTTAAGAAATCGTTTTACGACAACGTCATTCCCGGCAAAAGCACCGAAAGCTACACCATCCAGCGTGATGACGACGGCCACTGGGTATCGCTGACATCGGCACTGGCTTATGGCGAAGCGGTTTACACCATCGAAACGGCCACGCTTGCCGATTCCGTTGCCGGCGATAACGGGCTGGCAACTTACCGCGTAATTGCCGGCATGGACGAAGGCACCTGGATTTCAGAATCTGCCCAGGGCTATTCCACCGACAACCTCGCACCGGAAGCTCCGCAGGTGCTAAACTACGAGTTGGGTGATGAACAGCTTGCATTTTCATGGAACCAGAGCCAGGCCAACGATTTCGATTATTTTGCCATTTATAAAAGCAATGTGAGCGGCACTTTTGCGGGAACGCCGGTTTCGATCCAGGCCACAACTTCCTTCAGCGAAACCATTGCCCCGGATGAAGCCTGGTTTTACAGCATCACCGCTTTCGATCGTGCCGGAAACCAAAGCGCATTTTCGGAAGAAGTCAGCACACTCCGCAGCATGAACCTGGCTGTACCGCAAGGCTGGTCGGGCATTTCGGGCTACCTGAATATTTATGATCCGGCCATCGAAAACGTTTTTGAACCCTTGTCCGGCAACCTGATCATCCTTCAAAATGAAACGGGAGTTTTCTGGCCGGGACAAAACATCAACACCCTCGGAAACTGGCAAAGCAGCGAAGGTTACCAGATCAAACTGGCGCAGCCTTCAGGTTTAACGATGAAAGGAACACGCCTTGCCGACAGGTCGCTGCAACTTGCTGCCGGCTGGAACCTGATTCCGGTGCTTGCCGGACAAAATACAGCGATAGCCGGTTTGTTTGCTTCCACCGGATTAATCATGGTTAAAGAAGTTGCCGGCTGGCGCATCTATTGGCCCGACTACAACATCAGCAGCCTGGAAGTACTCGAACCGGGCAAGGCCTATTTTGTATTGATGGCTTCACCTGCCACCATCACTTTCCCTGCAGAGGCTACCAAATCCAGCCTGACCAACCAGTCCGAAATGACCGCCATCACGCCCTGGAACCTTCCAACACGCACACCTTCGACGCATGTGGTGGCTTTTGAAACAGCCTCCCTCACAGCTTTTGAGCCTGGCGATATCGTGGGTGTTTTCACGAAAAACAGCTGGTGCGCGGGATTGGCGCAACTCGAAACAAATACTTTGGCGCTTGTTGCCTTTGGTGATGACGAATTAACGGCTTCCGCAGATGGTTTTGCTTTCGCAGAAATGATGAATTTTAGCTTATTCAGGCCTTCTACAGGAGAAACCTTTGGTTTGCAGCTCAACTGGAATCCTGCGATGAATTCCGGAAACTTTGCCGGTCATGGGATTTCGGTGGTGAGTGGCGTGAAACTTTCGCCCACAGCCATCAACGAAACTGCTGCTTCCGGCATCAGCATCTTCCCCAATCCAACGCATGGGATCTTCACTATCCAAGGGATTTCGAACCCGGCAAGCCTGAAAATTTTCAATGCTTTCGGCGTTGAAGTGTCAAATCCGGTTATTGACCAGCAAGGAAATATTGATTTGTCGGCTCAACCCAGAGGCGTTTATTTTATCCGCATCCAAAGCGGGGAAATGGTAAGTTTTGAGAAGGTAGTTTTGAATTAGGATTTTGAACCACATAGGCACATAGGGCACAATAGAAAAAATCTATGTGAACTATGTGCCTATTGTGGTTGATTTTTTTGTTTTTTGTTTTTTGCCTTATGCCTTGCCCCCCAACCCCCCGAATCGGGGGGCTTTCATCCGTGAGATAATTTTATCAATGCCGGCGGTTTCTTCCCTCCCCCCAATTTGGGGGGATCGAGGGGGGTAAACCAAACAGGCACCAAAATACTTTTCCTAACAACCCTTAATAAGTGTAATTTTCTATTAAATTTGCCCTTGTTTTAATGATGCGTGTAAAATTTACCTTTGAGTTATGATTGATTTTAACAGAGAAGTACCTTATAACAAATTGCCTTTGTTGCCACCGGGCATCGAACTGGAGACTAAAACGGTTTTGATAAAAACCATTTCTGCAAGCAGGGCACTGGCACAATTAAACGGAGCTATCATAAATCTGCCGAATCCACGTCTGTTTCTTGATACCATTCATTTGCAGGAAGCAAAAGCAAGTTCGGAAATCGAAAATATTATTACCACCAATGACGATTTATACCAGTCGTTAGTTGCCGAAAAGAGGTTCGAAAATCCGGCTACAAAAGAAGTTTTAAGCTACAAAGAAGCATTGTGGCTGGGTATTGAGCGATTAAATGCAAGACCATTTATTACCACAAATCTTTGTGTCGAAATTGTTCAATGCATTAAAAAGAATTCATCCGGCATCAGAACAATTCCAGGAACAACCCTTTCCAATACCAAAGGCGAGGTTCTTTACACACCTCCATCTGGAGAAAATATTATCCGGGAGAAACTTGCTAATCTCGAAAAATTTATAAACCAAGATGAATCATTGGACCCCTTAATAAAAATGGCCTTAATGCATTATCAATTTGAGGCCATTCACCCATTTGCCGACGGAAACGGAAGAACTGGCAGAATCCTTTTGCTTTTGTATCTGAAAATGACAAAATTACTCGACGTTCCTGCAATCTTTCTTAGCGAGTACATCATCAAAAATAAAACTGATTACTACAAAAAACTCCGGAATGTTACCGAAAATGCCGATTGGGAAAGCTACATTCTTTATATGCTTGATATGATTGAAACCACAGCATTTAACAGTCTGATCCGGATAAATGAAGTAATCGATCTGATAGAAAAAACGGCAACAAATATTAAAGCAGAACTCCCGAAGGCTTATTCCAAAGATTTAATCGAAATTATTTTTAAGCTACCCTACACCAAACGACAGTTTTTAATTGATGCTGGGCTGGGAACCCCTAAAACAGTAGGTAATTATCTGATTTCTCTTGAAGAAAAAGGGTATTTAAGATCAATTAAAGTTGGGAAAGAAAAGTTGTATCTGAACCACAAATTAATGGAAATATTGGAAAAGCATTAGCATCAGTTCTATCTGTCAATTAATAATAGATAAATGTCTCCACCATTCACCGTTTCCGATTTTAGCAGCAAAAAGTTCCGGTTCTGGTCGTTTGTGTCGATGTTCCTGCTGGTTTTTGTGCATGGCTACAACCTGCACGAACGCTACATGCAACCCTGGACCATTCCCGGAGAACCATTGACTTTTACCACCTTTGCCGAGTACTTTCTGTCCAACGGGATTTTCAGGTTCAGGATTCCGATGTTGTTTATTATTTCAGGATTTTTATACGCCCTTCACGATTACCGACCCTATAAAGAGTGCACCAACAAGCGCCTCCGCACCCTCCTGTTGCCTTATCTGATCTGGAGTGCTGTGGGTTTTGCTTTTACTTACGTGCTGGAACTTTTCCCTTATGGCGAGCATTTGATTGCAAATTCGCACATCGTGCAAATTGATGATCAGCGGATGTTGCTGCACGACTACCGCTGGTACGAAATGCTGTTCCGGTGGATTTTGCTGCCTGTCCCTTACCAGCTTTGGTTTATCCGGGTTTTGTTGATTTACAATGTGGCTTATCCTGCGATAAGATGGTGCGTCATGCACAAAACCGGCAGATGGATTTTCTTCGGAATTGCCTTCCTGATGTGGCTGAGCACCTCAAACTTTGTCTTTTTTGAAGGTGAGGGGCTTTTATTTTTCTCCCTCGGAATCTGGATTCAAAAAACAGGCTTTAACATCGATAAACCCGCCCACTGGTTAAATCCATTGATGTGGGGTGCAGTTTTCGTTGGATTAAGTGCGATAAAAACCTTCCTTGCCTTCAATGGTGAGCCTTTGCTGGGAAATGCGGTTTATCCGATTTTAACCATCATGCACAAACTGGTGATTTTAAGCGGGCTGATAGCTGCCTGGTATGGCTGCAATAGCATAGTAGCCTGGTGTATGCAGCGAAAATGGTTTGTCTGGCTTTCGGCCTTTGCTTTTATGATTTATGCTGTTCATGCGCCGCTGGTTGCTTACGCCACCAATGCGGTTTTTGCTGTAGTCAGCCATTTACCTTACTACCGCCTGTTAACTTTTATCTTCCTGCCACTTGTGATAATCACACTTATTGTGGCATTTGGCGCTTTTCTGAGAAAAATATTTCCAGAGGTTTATGGGATTTTAACCGGCGGAAGAGGGATTTAATTAAGGGAATTGCAATTCTATTTACAGTTTGCTGAAAAACGCTGCAAACCAACGCGTGATTGAATATTTCGGTGCGCTGCACCTATTAAAACTTATTCTTCCATACAAGCTATCAATATTTCGCCACGCTGTGGCTTAACGTTCAGGTGCAGAGCACCGTAATCTTTGTAGTAAAGAAATGCAGAAAGGTTTGTAAGGTGCAGAGCACCGTAATATTGATAGGAAAATTTCAACGGTTTGATCATAAAGGTGCAGCGCACCGAAATATTAAAGCAAGGAAATGACTAACCTGAGTTAGCAAACCATGAAACAAAAACGATCATCATACTTTCCAATCCACAATCATTTAAATTATTACTCGCTTTTCAGCAAACCTATTTAGCCTTTTTGATTCTCATAAGCTTAGAGAATCTTCGTGTCTTTGTGCCATTGCATCAACATTCTCTTTTTGCAACAAAGACTCCAAGTCGCTAAGCAATAGAAGAATGAAAGAATTTCCGGAATTTTTCAGGATAAAACTTTTTGCTGTACTTCAAAAAAAATAAGATTTTTTAAGACTTTCCAAAAGATTACTATCATTTTTTGTATCATTGCAGTACGATCCTTCCAAAGCATTGCAGGATGCGGGGATTGTCCAACAGATTAAAGAAACTTGAAGATTACCACTTTCATTTATGACAGAGATCAAAAAACTTAATTTACAAAAGCCCGAAGCCTGGGGTTCGCGGGTTGGGCTTGTGCTTGCAATGGCCGGTAATGCCGTGGGTTTTGGGAACTTTTTACGTTTCCCGGTTCAGGCCATGCAAAATGGCGGCGGAGCTTTCATCATCCCTTACCTGGTAAGTCTTGTTATCCTTGGTTTGCCATTGCTGCTAATCGAGTGGTCAACTGGCAGGTTTGGCGGAAAATTCGGGCATCACTCCACCCCTTTTATCATGCATAGCCTCAACAAGAAACGGATCTGGCAGTATGTTGGGGTGTTCGGGATTTTCTCAAACATCGCCATTGCCTCCTATTATTGCTACATCGAAAGCTGGACAATGTCGTACATTTATCATTCGGTGGTTGGCACTTTTGACGGTATGAACCAGCATCAGGTGGCAGGTTTTTTTGATAATTATCTCGATGTTTCAACCACAACTTCAGGCATTCCGTATGAAGCTGTTGTATTTTTTGTTTTTTGTATTGCCCTAAACACCTGGATTTTGAGTAAAGGTTTGAGTGGTGGCGTTGAAGTTGCTTCAAAAATCGGTGTTCCGCTACTTATTATTTTTGGAATTTTCCTGGCTATCAAGGGAATCTTCCTTCGCAGTGGCTCAGAGGGAGCCCTTTTTGACGGATTGGAAGGTTTAAATTTTTTATGGACACCAAAATACGATTCACTCGCCAATCCAAAAGTCTGGCTGGCCGCTGCCGGGCAGATTTTCTTCACACTTTCGGTGGGCATGGGCAGCATCCAGTGTTACGCTTCTTATCTTAAAGAGAAGGAAGATATTGCCTGTAACTCGATGTCGGCAGGTTTTACCAACGAATTTGTCGAAATCGTTTTGGGAAGTTCAATCATTATCCCAATTTCGGTAGGCTATCTTGGAATCGACCGGGTTATCGAACTTACCAACCTTGGCGGGCTTGGACTGGCTTTCCGCACCATGCCTTTCCTTTTCGAACAATGGGGAGTTATTCTTTCGGCAATTGCGGGAATGGCGTTTTTTGGCTTGCTGTTTTTTGCAGGAATCACCTCGTCTTTGGCGATGGGAACTCCGGTAATGGGATTTTTAAACGACGAATTCAAATGGCCGCGCCAACGTTCGGCAATGGCTTTTGGAATCATGATCCTGATCCTTGGACTGCCAACGGTATTCTTTTTCCAGAAAGGAGTTTTTGATGAATACGACTACTGGGCGGGTACTGTGTCGCTGGTGGTTTTTGCCATGCTCGAAGCCATTTTGTTTGCCTGGTTTTTCGGGCTCGAAAAAGGCTGGGTCGAAATAAACCGTGGCGCCGACATCAAAATCCCCATTATCTTCAAATACCTCCTCAAATACGTTACTCCGGTTGTTTTAATTGTGATTTTTCTCGGCTCTTTAATCACACCCAAAGACGATGACTGGTCAAAAGTCAGTTTTACAGGCTGGGAAGTCAGCAGCGGCAGTATCATCGGGCAAATAACCCACAAAGGCATCGGGCCAAATAAAGCCTATTTTGCCGATACTTTTTATGCCGAAGTTGACGGAACGGTTGACACCGTTTATAATTTGCAACACAAAACTTATGTTAAAGTTACCCCAACCGGCAAATCCGAAGATTATACAAAAACCTACGAATTTGCCAGTTCGCACCAGGTTTTGGTTAAAACCGGCGACATTGTCAAGACCGGTGACCCGGTGCATTCAGGCAAAATCACCAATAATATTTTTTTCATCGACATGTCGCGAATCCTGCTATTGATGGTCTTTGGCGGAATTTCCTTCATGGTATTTATTGCTTATCGTAAACGTACACGCGAAAACCGAATCTAATTATGAATACATCAGCACTTATTTTGTTAATCCTGGTCTGGGGATTTGTGATCTACTTTACTGTTTCTTTTTTTGTGATTGTCCTGAAATCTCCTAAAAAGGAAGAACCGGATTCGTACACAGAAAACGATGAGGAAGTTAGGAGTTAGGAGTACTTAGAGTACTTAAAGTGCCTAAAGTACTTAGAGTTAGGAGTTAGGAGTTAGGATTTAGAAATCAGTAGTTAAAAGTTTAGAGTTTGGTATCAATTAAAAATACTTCAACATGACAAATAAGGAGTTTGCGAAAGGATTAGAAACCAGGACTAAAAAATTTGCGGTAAATATTGTCATGTTATCAACTTCGCTGCCATCGACTCCGGAGGGAAAAGTGGTCAGAAATCAGATTACAAAATCAGGAACCAGCATTGGGGCAAACTATCGGGAAGCAAACAGGTCGGGAAGTCCGGCTGATTTTGCAAATAAAATAAAAATCTGCACCAGCGAAGCCAGCGAAACGGCTTATTGGCTGGAGATTATTTCGGAATTAGGTTGGTTAAATGCTGCAAAATCCGAAAAAGAATTAAAGGAGGCAAACGAATTACTTGCTATCTTTACATCCATAGGGAAAAATTTGAAAAAATAAGAAAGTACATAAATAGTACTTAAAGTACTTAGAGTGCCTAAAGTACTTGTAGTGCCTAAAGTACTTAAAGTACTTAGAGTTAGGAGTCAGGAACTTGAAGTATAGAGTTTAGAGTTTGGTGTAAATTTAAAATTCTTCAATATGACGAATAAGGAGTTTGCGAAAGAATTGGAAACCAGAACTAAAAAATTTGCGGTAAATATTGTCATGTTATCAACTTCACTGCTTTCGACTCCGGAAGGTAAGGTGATCAGAAATCAAATTACAAAATCAGGAACTTACTATCTTTACATCAATGAGACTGGTCTAAAAGGTGCCAAATAAGAAATCAATGGGGCTAAAGCCCAGAATTATAAGTTCATCAATTGCCCCGACCTTAAGGTCGGGGCAAACTAAAAACAGTCAGTTACCGGGCTTTAGCCCAAAAATAAAAGTTTTTGGGCTGGACTCAATAATCGAAAATAATTTGAAAAATTAATAAATGCTTCAAGTACTCCTAACTTTAGGCACTTTAGGCACTTTAGGCACTTTAGGCACTTTAGGCACTTTAGGCACTTTAGGCACTTTAGGCACTTTAGGCACTTTAGGCACTTTAGGCACTTTAGGCACT
>CAJATL010000023.1 GCA_903944895.1 uncultured Bacteroidota bacterium | reverse complement strand
TACCACGGCCAGTGATGGGTTGGTGGAAGGCCAAATGATTTCGTTTAAACTTTTCAAAGCGGAGACATCTACCGAATTTGACTTCCAGTTGCAGTTTGACCAAAGCATGAATGACGGACATTTTGCCAACAACGGGATCTCGCTTGTAAAAGCAATGAATCTGCTAACGGTAAACGAAATCAACACTTCGGTTGCGCCAAACATTTATCCGAATCCTGCCAAAGACATTGTTAACATTGGGTTTAACGGAATTTCGACTGTAACTTTTGATGTGAAGATGATGAATGCTTTTGGCGAAGTTGTGAAAAATATAAATTCTGCCGAAACCTCAACAACACTCGATGTTACCGGACTTGCAAAAGGTGTTTATTATCTCAGAATTTCCACGGGAAGTGAGGTATTTATCGAAAAACTTATTCTTCAATAAACCGAAAGGTACAGCCACCGGTTTTTTCCGGTCATGAAAAACCCTGCTTCGTAAAGATGCGGGGTTTTTTGTTGGCTAAATCTCGGGTAGCAATTTGGAATGAGAAAAAATTACCAAAAACTCAAAAAAATACGTTCGTCCTCCAAAACCATACGCTCGATGGCAAAAAACCATACGTTCATCACCCAAAATCCAACATTTTGATTTTTGGATTATTCGGAAAACTCAAAGATATTCATAAATATTTTTGTTCATTCAAATTACAATTCTAATTTTAGCCTTAAATAATCAGGCATTTTTTAGAAGCCAATTATGGCAGCTATCTATAATCTGATAAAACGTGTTTATAAATGAGATTTTTGCATAAATGGATGATTATGAAAATACCTACCACTTCTCTTAACACATATTTTTTGGTATTTGTTATGCTGGCGCTGACAATGGTTACCCAGGCTCAAACAAAAACCACCAATGCTGTAACAAGCCTCCAAACAGAACATCAATTGCAGGAGCGGATAGAACGCATCAAAGAGCGCTACCCCGAACGCTTTGCCAAAATGGATGAACGCGAACAGCAAATGTTCCGTGAACACGAATTGCGAACGATGCAGCGGGAAAACCTTAAAACCGATAATGGTGAAATGATGCAACCCAAAGGTGGTTCCGACAACTCACGTGTTAATGTCAACGACTCGCTGGCTTTGGTTGCGATTTACAATGCCACCGATGGACCCAACTGGAACTCTAAAACAAACTGGCTTACCGGACCAGTAAATAGTTGGTTTGGTATTACAGTTTCAAATGGTTTTGTTACAGGAGTAACGCTCGAAAACAATAATCTCCGTGACACCATTCCTACTGAAATCGGGAATTTAACCAATCTTCAATATCTTAACCTAAATGAAAACGAATTATATTGTAGCATACCTCCGGAAATCGGAAATCTAATCAATCTTCTTGAAATCAACATTAATGAAAACAATCTCTTGGGAATCATCCCCGCTGAAATCGGGAATTTATCTAATCTTAAAAAAATCTATCTAGATCAAAACAGGCTTTCGGGTGGTATCCCTCCGGAAATAGGAAATCTAATCAATCTTCTTGAACTCGATCTTTATGACAATCTTATCGGAGGAATCCCCCCTGAAATCGGGAATTTAATCAATCTTCGGAGGCTTTCTCTTGCTGAAAACAAGTTATCAGAAAACATCCCTCCGGAAATCGGAAATTTAATCAATCTTCAGGAACTCAATCTTAGGTTCAATTCATTAACCGGGAGCATCCCTGTTGAAATTGGGAATTTGATCAATCTTCAGGAACTCAATCTTAGTTACAATACTATTAACGGAGTCATCCCAGCTGAAATCGGGAATCTATCCAATCTTTTATACATGGAATTCCAGGAAAGCCGACTTACCGGTTGTATTCCTCCTGAAATCGGAAATCTAACCAATCTTAAAGCACTCTATCTTTCATGGAACGAAATTAATGGAATTATCCCTGCTGAGATTGGGGCGGCAACAAATCTACAAGATATTCGGCTTGAGGGTAATCTGCTGATTGGAAGTATCCCACTCGAAATTTGTAATCTCTCTAACCTGAATAATTTTGCTTTTGAATGGAATAACTTCAATTTAGGTAGCTGCCCCGCAATTGATTGCCTAAAAAACAAAGGCGTAAATATGCATTATGAAAACCAGCTTAATGGTTTAAACCTTCTTGCCGATTGCGATTTGGTTGCTTCAGTAGAAATAGGGCAGGATAATGATTCTGTTTGTGCAGATGGCGCATCTTATTTTTTTGTGAATGATACTGCCAACAATTATGCGACAATTCAATGGTTCACCACCAATGGTGGCGGGTATTTTGAAAATGAAACCTCATTACATCCAATCTATCATCCAGGTCCTGCTAATGATTATCCTCTAGGATCAATAATTATTGGAGTTCAGGTAAATGGAGATTTTGGTTTTGCCGAAGACTATATGAATCTATATTTTTTGTCTCCTCCGCAGGCATCGGCTGGCGAAGACGCAAACGTAGATGCAGGAAACAGTTACTACCTGATTAATGCAAATGCACTGTTTTACAACAAGATCGCCTGGACAACATCCGGTGATGGCACTTTCAACAATCCGGCAGAACAAAACCCGGTTTACACACCCGGGAATGCAGATATTTCAAACGGTCAGGTGCAGCTTTGTTTAAATGTTTTTTCCAATATTTGCCCTCCTGCAAGTTCATGCATGAACCTCCATATCCAACAAATACAAAACAACTCCGACTCCCTTGCCCTGGTTGCTCTTTACAATGCAACCAATGGCTCGAATTGGACAAATAAAACGAATTGGCTGACGGGACCGTTGAATACCTGGTATGGAATTACAGTTACTGAAAGCTTTGTAACTAAAATTGTCCTTTATAATAACAATTTGATTGGCTTTTTTCCTCCTGAAATATGGAATTTGACTAATCTTGTTACACTTAGCCTTGGTGAAAACTATATTTCAGGTAATATCCCAACGGAAATAGGGAATCTGACCAACCTACAGGAACTTGTTATTTGGGGCAATCAATTAACAGGTAGTATCCCTATTGAAATCGGGAATCTGATTCAACTTCAAATGATTCAACTAAGTGCCAACCAACTGTCAGGCAGCATCCCAACTTCAATCGGTAATTTAATCAATCTTCTTTTTTTACATCTGACTAATAACCAATTAACAGGAGATATTCCGGCTGAGATCGGCAATTTATCCAACTTGCAACAGCTTCATCTTTACGGAAACCAACTTAGTGGTATTTCTGCTGAAATTGGGAATTTAACTAATCTCCAATGGATTAATTTATCAAACAATCAACTTGCCGGTAACATTCCGTCAACAATTGGAAATCTTTTCAGTCTTCAATCAGTTGACATTTCAAACAATTTACTCTCCGGCAGCATTCCCATCGAAATTTGCAACATACCAAATCTTGGTACATTTACTTTTTATAACAATTATCTTGACTTTGGTAGCTGTCCTGCTATTACCTGCCTGATAAACAAAGGTTTGTACATATCTAATGGAACACAACTTAATGGTAACGACTTACGATCAGCTTGTGGTGCAATGTTTCCGTTCATTGAAATCGGGATTAATGCAGATTCAATTTGTGCTGATGGATCAGGATATTATTTTGGCGATGTAACTGCACGAAATTATTTGTTCATTCAATGGTCCACTTTGAACGGGACTGGATATTTTGAGTACCAAAATTCACAAAAAGACCCGATTTATGTGCCAGGTTCAATGGATTACTTGCAGGATAGTATCACTATCGTTGCAACTGCAAATGGGGATATGGGATTTGCAACTGATTACATGGTACTGTATTTTGTGAATCCACCAACAGCTTTTGCAGGTTCTGATACAATCATAAATCATGGTGGACACTATTTCCTTCAAAATGCAAGTGCCGAAAGTTATTCATCATTAACCTGGACAAGTTCGGGTGATGGCACTTTTTATAATGAGAGTTTGGTTACCACCTCCTATTATCCAGGTCCAAACGATTTGGAAAAACAATGTGTTAACCTTGTCCTTACAGCCTTTCCCAACAATCCTTGTGCATTAAGCGCAAAAGATACACTCCGGTTATGTTTCTTAAAACAGGTTTCAAATGTTGTAGCAACCCAACGGACCGACGGTTCACAAATAGTTGATGTATTTTATGATTTGTCATCACCCCAAGCGAATTCAAATATTTTGGCAGAGGTGAGTTTTGATGGAGCTGTGAATTTTCAAACTTTGGACTCAGTTACTGGTGATGTGGGGGCGACTATTCCATCAGGTGAAAACAAACATATTATCTGGAAAGCCGGTAGAGAGATTCCGGATACAACTTCCGACAGTGCAATTTTCAGAATCACTGCCAATCCCGGTCAATGGCAATGTGGCGATACACTTTTGGATCCAAGAGATAGTTCGGTTTATACTACAGTTCAAATTGGAATGCAGTGCTGGATGAAGGAAAACCTAAATATCGGAATAAGGATAAACAGTTTTGAAGCACAAAGCGATAATGGCTTCATCGAAAAGTACTGCTACTATAATGATGCGACCAATTGCGATATTTATGGTGGACTGTACAGATGGGATGAAATAATGAATTATACCGGCTCCAGTAATTTTATCCCAAGCGGCCGTCAGGGTATTTGTCCGGCAGGTTGGCATGTACCATCTGATGGGGAATGGTGCCAACTTGAAACCTACATTGATGCTACCGTAAATTGTACAGATATTGGTGAACGGGGTACTGATGCAGGAGGAAAAATGAAAGAAGAAGGGACCTTTCATTGGTTAAACCCAAATACGGGTGCAACCAACAGTAGTGGCTTTACTGCTCTTCCGGCCGGACGGATCTATAGTTGGGGAATGTTTGATAATCTAAATTTCTTTGCTTCCTTTTGGTCTTCTTATGAGAACTCTGCCACCGAAGCATGGGATCGTGATATCTCTTCCGGATCAGCCCGGAGTTTCAGGGAAATTAATGATAAAACCCTTGGTTTGTCTGCCCGCTGCCTCAACGACGACTAATTTGAATATTTCAAAACACAGAATAAAAAGAAAAATTTCTAAAATAACATAAACTAAAATTTCCACAACATGAAAAAAGAATTTTTACTTATTGTTTTATTTACCGGTCTGATGATTCAGGCCATGGCGCAAAACCTGAATTCTGGCTTGTCATTGCCGGTGGTTCTGGATACCAAAAACCCGGTGGTTGAGGTAATCTCGCCCAATGGAGGTGAAACTTTTGAAATCGGGCAATCCATTACAATTTATTGGAATGCTTCTGACGATCATTTGCCGGAATTTCCCGTAAAAATTGGTTTTAGTACCATTTACGGTGGCCTACCAGTTTGGCTGGAAGATAGTTTCTCAAACGCTGATACTGCAACAGTGCTACTGCCGCAGGTAGAAACCTACTTTGCCAAAGTATTTGTAAAATTAACAGATGCTTTTGGCAACACTACAACCGATGAAAGTAATGGATATTTTACCATCAGCAGTGGTTGTGAGCTGCCCATTGCCGATGCTGGCTCAAATGCCACCATTTGTGAGAACGGAGTCCAATCTTTAATTGATGCAACTGCCGAAAATTATAGTTCGATTTCCTGGACAACAACTGGTGATGGAATTTTTAATGACCAAAATATTGTTAACCCAAACTACACACCAGGCACTGGAGATAATGCTGCAGGCAATGTTAACCTTTGTTTATTGGCCTTGCCAGTCAGCCCTTGCACAATATCCAGTGAAGATTGTATGGCACTTATTATCCAGAAACCGCCAGTTGCTTATGCCGGCCCCGATGCCACTATTTGTGAGGGTGGTACTTGCTATACTTTATCTTTTGCTACAGGAGAAAATTACAGCGAGGTTCAATGGTTTACCACGACTGGAGGAGGCTTTTTTGATAATGAATCATCATTAAACCCCACCTATTGTCCAAGTCCAATTGTGGATTACACTCAGGGTACTATTGAGATTGGGCTATCTTTGCAGTCAATCAATCCGTGTACATTATACCGTGAAGATTATATGAACCTTTCATTCCAATCGCCACCGACAGCCGATGCCGGCCTAAATACCACAAATATCTGTTATGGTGATTCATATACTTTTTCTGATGCCACAGCCCAAAATTACAGCAAGCTTCAATGGTTCACTTTAAATGGTGGTGGATTTTTTGATGATGAATCTATACTTCATCCGACTTATTATCCCAGCCCTACGGTTGACTATCCACAGCAATGCATAATTATCGGTATTAATGCTCAAGCTATTAATCCATGTGTTGTTTCTGCTGAAGATTTTATGGATCTTTGTTTTGCTGCTCCTCCTGTAGCTTTTGCCGGAGCTCCAATGTCTTTATGTTCTGATGTAACTCCTGGTTATACTTTTGCTGACGCTGTAGTTTCCGTTGATGTTAACTATGGAGGAGATATTCTTTGGACCACTGCCGGCGATGGTACATTTGATGATGCTTCCATTCAAAATCCAACCTATACTTTTGGCCAAAACGACCTTCTGGGCGGTACAATTGATTTTACATTAACTGTAACTGGTGTTACCTGCGAACCAGTGGTTTCTACCAACCAAATAGATATAACTGTCGCTCCAATCGCTTATGCCGGAGCTGATGCCACCATTACCGAAAATCCAGAATATACTTTATTGGATGCCTCCGCTGGAAATTATAATTCCTTCATCTGGGCAACAGATGGCGATGGTACTTTTAATAATTCATTGGAAATTAATACAGTATACCTCGCCGGTCAGGTTGATGTGGAAGATCAATGTGTTAACCTTACGCTTACGGCATTTCCTGTCAGTCCATGCACCCTTTTTGCTCAGGATACCATTCAGCTTTGCTTTATAAAACTTGTAACCAATGTTGCTCCAACCCAGCGTACTGATGGTTCAAAAATGGTTGATATTTATTACGACCTTTCTTCATTAGGACCTTCATACAACATTACAGCAGAAGTTAGTTTTGAAGGCAATGGAAATTACATTCAAATTGATTCGGTCACCGGCGATATTGGTAACAATATCCCTGCCGGAACAAATAAGCAAATTGTCTGGAATGCAGGCCACGAGGCTCTGGGAATATCTTCCGACAATGCCATTTTCAGAATCATAGCAAATTATGAAGGGCTATGGCAGTGTGGCGATTCTTTGATTGACACAAGAGATGGACATAAATACAGCACAGTACAAATAGGCACCCAATGCTGGATGAAACAAAACCTGAACGTTGGAACGCGTATAGATGGCTTGACTAATCAGACAAATAACGGTACCATAGAAAAGTTTTGTAATAACGACTCTGAAGTAAATTGCGATGCTTACGGTGGGCTTTACCAGTGGGATGAAATGATGCAATATTCCACAATGCAAGGGGTACAAGGAATTTGTCCTCCGGGTGGGTGGCATTTATCTACTGATGTTGAATGGACAGCTTTAGCTAACTACCTCGGTGGTGCAGATATCGCTGGTGGTAAAATTAAATCCACTGGAACAATAGAAGAAGGTACAGGACTATGGTATTCGCCCAATGCCGGTGCCACCAATAGCAGCGGTTTTACTGCTTTGCCAGGTGGCAACTTTCAATTTAATGAAGGGACTTTTGCCAATCTTGGAGGAGAAACTATTTTTTGGACATCAACGCAGGAAGATGCCTGGACAGCTTGGCGTCGAACTTCAGCTAATTTCCGAACAAATATCGGCTTTGATAATGATGGGAAGTTTAATGGTTTCTCAGTGCGATGCTTGAAGGATAACTTTACCCCGATCAACCAACCTCCCAGCAGCCCTAATTCACCTTCACCAGAAACTGGAAGCACTAACCAACCGTTAAATACCACTTTAACCTGGAATTGCACAGATCCTGAAAATGACCCAATGACTTTCGATGCTTATTTTGGAGTTGAAAATCCACCTACTTTGGTGTCAACAGCCCAGGCAGGAATGACATACAATCCAGGCTTACTTGCTTCCAATACAGATTATTTTTGGAAAGTTGTTGCCCATGATAATCAGGGAAATACTACGGAAGGACCGGTTTGGAGTTTTACTACTTTGTCAGAAGTAGCATGGCAATGTGGCGATGCACTCATTGACACAAGAGACAATCAATCCTATTCCACAGTTCAAATCGGCACCCAATGCTGGATGCGGCAAAACCTGAATATTGGAACACGTATTGCCGGCACCGGCAACCAGATGAACAATGATACCATTGAAAAATACTGCTACGAAAACACCGAAGCCAATTGCACCACCTACGGTGGCCTATATCAATGGAATGAAATGATGCAATATTCAGCCACAGAAGGCATAAAAGGCATTTGCCTAACCGGTTGGCACTTGCCAACCGATTCCGAATGGACAACACTAACTAATTATCTTGGGGGTGAAGGTGTTGCTGGTGGTAAAATGAAAGAAAGCGGAACTACTCATTGGAATTCTCCAAATACTGGTGCTACCAACAGCAGCGGATTTACTGGCCTTCCGGGCGGCAACTACAGCTGGGGCTCATTCAGCAGTCTGGGTTCCTACGGTGTCTGGTGGTCTTCTACGGCTAACTCGTCGGATGCGTGGTTCCGGTTCATGACCTACTATAGCGGTGAAGTGAACCGGACCAACGCCAGTCAGACGAACGGGTTCTCTGTCCGCTGCGTCAGGGATTAGACTACTTGGCTATTTTACAATTTGACTATTTCCGCGAAGCGGCAAAAAAATTTGCCTCCCAAATGATAACTGTAAAATGGATAGAACGGGCCTCCCAATTAACGGGTCAACCACAGGTGGAATAGGTTTTATGGGAAACACAGTCATCAGGAAATAAAATACCGCGTAACGGTTTAAGTATTGTAGAAAATGGTAACACACGATGAAACAAATTCCCCGTAGGGGATAAACAAAGACAATGATGAAACAAAAATTAAATACATAAAACCATGAAAAAGAGCTTTTTACTTAGCATTTTATTGGTTGCGATAGTTTACCAAAGCATTTCACAAAGCCTTAACTCCGGCACATCGCCACCGGTAATTATTGACACCGAAAACCCGCAGGTTCAGGTGACCTCCTATTATGGGAATGAACCAATAATCTATTACATGCCGTTTTTGGTTACCTGGCAGGCAGGTGATAAACATTTAGCGGAATTGCCCGTAAATATAGGCTTCAGCACGGTTGCCGGAGGGGAAATTTCGTGGCTGGAGACGAATTTCCCAAACACTGGAGACGCAGTGGTTACTCCACCACAAGTGACGACCAATTCGGCCAAAGTATTTATTAAGTTAACCGATGAATTCGGTAATTACGCAATTGCTGAAAATGATGGTTATTTTACGCTTTTGGCCTGCAGACCACTTTCGTTGTTTGCAGGTGCTGATACTATTATTTGCCAGGGAAACAATTATTTTATTGCAGATGCTTTTACTGAAAATTACGAAAAAGCCCAATGGTACACTGTAATTGGATCAGGAAGTTTTTCTGATGAGTATTCAATCAATACCACCTATTTTCCCAGCGAATTGGATTTTATAATTGGTTGTGTTAGTTTAATACTTAATGTATCAGAATTGAGTCCTTGCTCAGGTTGGGCAGATGATACCCTGTATTTGTGTTTTCAGAAATTGCCTATAGCCAATGCCGGGGAAAATGGCACTATCTGCCAGGGCGAAAACTGGCAGATCAATGGAACAGCAGCAAATTACTGCAGCTTAAGCTGGATAACCTCTGGTGACGGGATATTTAATTCGCCAAACATTCAGAATCCTGTTTATTTTCCTGGAAATGGTGATCTCAATAAAGGTGATGTTAAACTTTCGCTTAATGTAGAACCGTTGCAACCTTGCCATGCAACAGCAACCGATGAGGTTGATATTTCAATTTTGCTCAAATATGCAAATGCTATCCCCGCCGGATGGAGCGGACTTTCAAGTTATGTTCAACCCGCCGACCCGACCATCGAAAATGTGATGGCTGACGTTTTATCCGAATTGATTATCATGTACAATTACGATAACCAAATCTATTATCCCGCCTATAACATCAACACGCTCAACAACTGGGATTATCCGAACGGGTATTTTATCAAACTAAACGGCGGAAAAACACTCACTATTTGCGGGACCAAAGGCGATAATCGTACATTATTACTCAGTGCCGGATGGAACATTATCCCGGTATTATCCAATCAATATGTTCCGGTTGCTGATGTTTTTGGCGGACTTGGCAATGTGCTGACCATTGTAAAAGAAATTGCCGGCTATAACATTTATTATCCCGAGTTTGGCATCTATACATTGAATAGCCTGACGAGCGGAAAAGCTTACTTAGTAAGAGTTACCGAAGATTGCTCGATTACTTTCCCCGAAGTTGTGAATAAATCGGGAGTTGTAAACCCACCGTCAAATTTCGATGGTTCGGATATTTGGGGTGAAATTATCCCGACTCCTTCGTCGCATCAGATTATTTTCCCGGCCTCAGTTACTGGTTCGCTCAATCAGAATGACGTAATCGGCGCTTTTGCAACGGATGGTTTGTGTGCCGGTATGTTACTAATTGACGGTAGCCAAAGCGTAGGCGCGCTCACGGTTTTTGGTGACGATGTTTATACCACGGCCAGTGATGGGTTGGTGGAAGGCCAAATGATTTCGTTTAAACTTTTCAAAGCGGAGACATCTACCGAATTTGACTTCCAGTTGCAGTTTGACCAAAGCATGAATGACGGACATTTTGCCAACAACGGGATCTC
>CAJATL010000022.1 GCA_903944895.1 uncultured Bacteroidota bacterium | reverse complement strand
TATGAAAAAGAAAACATTGTGGGTTATAGCACCGACGGAAACCCGATAACACCACAAATCCTTAAAAATAGGGTCAAAGCGGCTTCAAAACGGGTAAAGTCGGGAGAATTCATTTCACAGGAAGAAATTGAAAAGGAGATTAAGAAATAATGTTTTAAAGGATGCCACCTCCTGAAAACGGCTTTTCGTGGCATAAAAAAACCTGCAGCAAAACAGCCGCAGGTTAATCTAAAATACCCCTATGAAAAAATATTAAATCTTAGCTTCTTCTTTTACTTGTTTTACCCATTTTTCGATACGTTGTTCGGTCAGCTCATCCTGATTATCTTCATCTAAAGCCAGGCCGACAAACATTTTTTCGTCCTCGTCCAGGGCTTCTGAACCGGTAAACTTATAACCCTCAACCGGCCATTTGCCAATGTGTTTTGCGCCATTACCATCAAATTCTTTTTTTATCAGCATCATCCCGTCAACAAAATTCTCAGGATAAAGTATCTGATCGCCAAGCCCGAAAATTGCATACAACTTGTCGGTTAGCTCGGCGGCACTGCATTTTGCAAAGAAATCGAACCAAAGGTTGTTATCATCGGCTTTTTCCCAAACGATTGCCCCAACAGTTGAACCGCCAACGATGATCAAATCAAAATCGTTGAGATTAACGTGGTCGATTTCGTCGATACTGTGAAGTTCGGCAGTTCCCGGTTCGAATTTTTTAAAAATCCTGTTGGCACTAAACTCAACGTTTCCTTTTTTTGGCCAATAAAAAACAGCAATCTTTTTCATTTAATATGGTGTCTGAAATTTGTAATCTAAATTAACATGTTAACGGGCAAATTTAAAACTAATTGGTGTTGATGGTTTTTCAAAGTCTTTATTTAACAATATTTAATAACGGTTTTAGCCCTTAAACAGACTGCTATTTCTGTGTTTTTTCATCCATTTCATCCATAAAAATCTTAGCGGTTTCTTCGATGGATTTCGCGATGGGGATGAAATTATAATTTAAAGCACCGGCTATTTTTTGATTGGAATAATAAAATTTATGAAAAGCCGACTGGGCAATTTGTTTGGAATATGTCGGCCTTTTTCCGATCAAAAGTTTTAATTTTTCCATCCGCCAGCCCAGTTCGCCCATCCAGGGATACAGTTTGAAAAATGGTTGTTTTTTATGAAACGAACCTGCAATCATGCTGATAATCTGCCGATATGAAACATCGGAAGCCGAAAGTATAAAACGCTGGTTTTTGATGTCCGATTCCATCAGTTGAACCATAATCCTGACCACGTCGCGCACATCAACGTAGCCGTTTACGCCATTGGTGTAATAAAACATGCCACTCCAAACCGTCGGGAACAACTTTGAACTTCCATTGTTCCAGTCGCCGGGGCCAAGGATGATGGCGGGATTTACAACAACAACGTCAAGCCCTTCCTCGGCGCCACGCCAGATTTCGCGCTCGGCAGCGTATTTGCTGATGGCATAATGTGAATTGTTTTTGGAAGTTTTCCAGAAATGATTTTCGGTAAGTGTTTCACCCTGCCGGGTTTTCCCCAGTGCCGAAATCGAGCTGACATGGCATAATTTCCTGATTCCTGAATTCAGCGCGGCATCCACAACATTTGCCGTTCCGTTACTGTTGGTGCGGTATAATGCTTTTTTGTCCTTTCCGTAAAACGAAACCATCCCGGCACAGTGATACAAATCATTCACACCTTTCATGGCGTCTTCGAGCGAAAAAATGTCCAGAACATCGCCCTCAACCCACGAAATGCGATCAAAAAGCTGTCCGGCGTTTTTATCGTACCCCAAAAATGTTTTCCTGACCAGGTCCAAATTGCTGGTTTTCCGCTTAAGCGCTTTGATTTCTGCGCCTTTCAGGGCAAGCTCGTACAAAAGATGTGAACCTACAAGTCCGGTTCCTCCGGTTACTAATATCATGCGGCAAAGATAAAAAGATAAATAGTGTCGTCGTTTAACAAAAAGCTGATGCTTTCATAAACAACAAATCAACCGCTTTGATTGAATGGTGAGCATTACATTTTCCAACCTGAAACACCGGCAAACAACCAATTCTGCTTTTCCCAATAAAATTATCTTTGCAAAAAATTTACGACTATGAATTTTATCGAAGAACTCACCTGGCGCGGAATGATCCATGACATGACCCCGGGCCTGAAAGATCAGCTTGATAAGGAAATGACCACAGCTTATGTTGGCATCGATCCTACTGCCGACTCTTTGCACATTGGCCATCTGGTTTCGGTGATGATGCTGAAACATTTCCAGGTAAACGGCCACCAGCCCATTGTTCTGGTGGGTGGCGCTACCGGCATGATTGGCGACCCATCCGGAAAATCGAAGGAACGGAATCTGCTCGACGAGACTACGCTTCGTCATAACCAGGATTGTCTGAAAAACCAGCTTTCGCGATTCCTCGATTTCGATGATCGTCTCGAAAATAAGGCAGTCATGGTTAATAATTATGACTGGATGAAGGATTACAGTTTTTTGCGGTTTATCCGCGAAATCGGGAAGCACCTTACCGTAAATTATATGATGGCCAAAGATTCGGTTAAAACGAGGTTAAGCCCCGAAGCCAAAGAAGGCATGTCGTTTACCGAGTTTTCGTACCAGCTTGTACAGGGAACCGATTTCCTGCACTTGTTCGAGCATTTCAACTGCAAAATTCAGATGGGTGGCTCCGACCAATGGGGAAATATTCTCACCGGCATCGAACTAATCAGGCGGAAATTGGGACATGAAAAAGATGCTTTCGCGATGACCTGCCCGCTCATTACCAAAGCTGACGGCGGAAAATTTGGTAAAACCGAACAAGGCAACGTTTGGCTTGATCCTGAGAAGACTTCACCGTATAAATTTTTCCAGTTCTGGCTCAATGTTTCGGATGATGATGCTGCAAAGTACATTAAAATATTTACATTGCTGCCGAAAGAGGAAACTGAGGGTCTGATTGCCGAACATCTAAAAGCACCACATCTGCGTGAATTGCAGAAACGGCTGGCAAAAGAAGTCACTACGATGATACATTCGCAAGAAGATTATCAGGCTGCGCTTGATGCTTCTGAAATCCTTTTTGGAAAAGGAACTACCGAGACTTTGAAACGGCTTTCGGAAAAGGTTTTATTGAGTATTTTCGAGGGTGTTCCGCAAAGTGAGGTGCCGCTGGTTGTGTTGCAGCACGGTGTTGATGTTGTTGACTTCCTGACCGAAAAAGCAGGAGTTCTTCCTTCGAAACGCGAAGCGCGCGAATTGCTAAAGAGCAATGCGATTTCGATCAATAAAGAAAAGGTGCCCGAAGATTTTATTGTGAACACCGATTCATTGCTGAACGGGGCTTATATTCTGGTGCAACGGGGTAAGAAAAATTATCATCTGGTAATTTGCAGATAAGGTTTTTGTTGGAACGCGGATGACGCGGATTTTGCGGATCAACACGGATTTATTATCCGACATTTTGTTTTAAAAAAATTCGTCAACATCGGGGGTTTTATTTCTCACATCAGGCATTTGATGGTAGCTTTGCAAAGATTGTAGGTTGCTTCATAATCCTGTACAAAATACGATAAGGGATTCGAAATTTGCATCGTTGGTTGCATGACCGGTTTCTGATGTTGATGCCATGATTTTGTGATTTATGATTATAGGAGCAAATGTAGGGGATTTTTGGGATTGGTTGGGGGATTAGGGAAAATTTTTTGGGGGTAACGGTGTTGGCTGCAAAAAATCGTGGCGGAATGAAAGGCAATAAATTTTCCCTATATGATAAAGCCGCGAGAAATTAAATCTTTTCAATAACCGATTTTACCCGCCATGTTTTTTGCGACCTTGTTATGCCCAGTATGATTGTTTAATACACGGTAACTGAATACCAAATGTTTGGATAACCGTTATCATCAATAGCTTTTACCCATCCATCTTGCTCTTTAACTATCCTATACGCACAGCCCTCTCCAGAATCATCAAGTTCAGGTGCATACTCTTCTGTTTTTATATGTACATACGCCCAATCTCCCTTTACTTGTCGTATCTCAAGATGTGTAATGGTCCTTTTTGTCCAATCATTACAAGGAATACAAAAATATTCCTTTCCAACTGTTGATGGTTTTGCTCTCAGTTTCAAACATGATTTAGAAAGGTTAACTCCAATGTTCGACCATTTTGTTGCATCGTTAAATGGAACAGATAATTTTTCTGGAGCACTTAACAATAGGTCGCGATATTTATAAACTTTCATGTCTCCTGTTATTTCAGCTTTCCTTACCCAAATTCCGCCTTGAATTGTACTTGTTAAGATTTGATAAAAGCCATCCTTTTCTTGCTTTACCTTCAGCAAAGAATAATAATAATCTGCAATCATCACAATATCTTCCGGCATTATCGCTCCATAATAACCTGATGTTTTGCCAACATTAATAGAATCGCCATAATAAGAATTCAGCAGACGTCCATATTGCGCATTACGGTAAATTGAATCAACCAACACTCCATTAGGAGTATTATAACCTTTAACTACATTTTCTGCTGGAATCCACAAGGCGGCTTGTCCCCAATCTCCATTGTTCTGCGGAACCATTCTACCACATGGATTTTCTCCTTTTGTAATGAACGGAAGCATCCATAAACAAAAAATAATCATACGAAAGTGTATTCCTATATTGGGCATAACGAGCATGTAACCACCATAATGGTGGTTATTATTGTTATAGATATTCTTGGTGTACTTTGAATTTTGTATCATTAATTGCAAAATTAGCGCTTAATTTTGTGTTAAAGCAAGTTATTTCCCCAAACCCTTCTCCCCTCTTCGTTCTTCCCAAAGCTGGTAAAAGTTTTTCGGGGGTAATGAACTGGTTAAGTATGGCAGTAATGAATTATGGTTCATATTTTCTCTGTAAAATTCATCGTCTGTTTTACATTTGCAACTTACTAATCAAATAACATGTATCTCAAATTTAGTTATTTACACTACAATCACAGCATTTGCATTTTACTAATCAAATAAGACTTGCTAAAAAATTTTAGGACCAAACAGGAACATATTTTGCATATTTTTTTGAGGTGCTTTTGTCGTCATCGCTCTTTATTAGTCCATTAGCAATTGTTTGTTCAATTATCCTTGAAACCATTGCTGAATTTCTTGGGTCAATTTTAAAGCGCTCTCTTAAAGATTTGTTTGTCATTCTTTCATTTGAAACATACTTTAAGCAACAATGTTGATAGCAACATCTTATCTTATCATTTTTACTCATGTCCTTGAAATCTATGTAAGAAAAAAGTGTTGCCCTGGTATGTTTTTCCATTTCTAAAAATTCCGGTGCTGGTAATTGAAATGTTTCCGTTTCTATTATTACCTTGTCAATTCCGCTTCCTAACTCTTCACAAATACCCAATCTTCTCATGCAATCTGCCAGTTTCTCATTCCGTGATTTATATTCATCAATAAATCTTAACGTTGTAATTAAGGGTTTTCCAGGATTAGTAATTTCTATCCTATCTTGAAATATTTCAACAAGAACACCTGTTCCGGTTTCGGTTAAATCCTGATGAATGATTGCATTTGCAACTAATTCACGAATAGCTAATTTTGGAAACATTGCTATTGTCTTACGAAGTGCTTTCCCAATTTCTTCGTTTGATGGTATTTGAGAACTGATAAATTCTATTACATCTTCAAAACCATTGGCGTAACCTTTTGGTTCAATATGGTCTTTAAGAATTTTTACTCTGTTTTTTCCATTGTAGGTTACAATACGAATTGCTTTACGATTAAGCCGGTCAAAATCAAACAAATTCTTGGCAAATAATAGTGCACCTAAATTGGTAATAGAATAATTGTTTTGTTCATTGGTAATAAAGCTCTCGTTGATAAATCTTTCAAATATTCTTTCACGCGTCGAAGGATAAGGTATGTTTATCAAATCAAAATATTTTTGAATATCAAACATTTTAACTATTTCATCTGACGATAAATTAGATTTGGCAATTTCTGTTTCAAATAAATTTTCTGATTTTTTGTTCCATATTTGTCGCTCTTTCTCGGGATATTCTGTCAATTCTTTGGTATAGCTGCCTATTCGAATGTAGGCTTTGTGACGAAAACGAACTGGATTATCAAAAGCTGCCGGGATTTCAAATAAAACAAGTGACATTTGGTTAATGGAATATTCATAAATCCGGAAATCAATTTTGGGACTTAGCATTTTAATCAGCCAATGTTCTAAATCTTCTCCGCCAACCTTTTCTTCATGAGGTTTAAAATTGGTGCCAACAATAGTATGATTTGTGTCTTCAACCCCAAAAATCAAATATCCATAACGTTGTTTTTTCAGACAAGCACCATTTGCTAATGCAGATATTTGTTTTCCTATTTCTTCTGATGAATGGTTGTTATGTTTAAATTCTAACCATTCATTTTCCGTGGTTAACAAAATCAATTTTGAAGTAATATTTTGTAATTCACTATCTGTCATTTCTGATTAATTTTTACACAGAATGAATTGATAAACTAAAATATTTCATAAACTTTGTTTCGTGTTGCTATTTTTTATTGAACCCACGAGCGTGTAACAGGCATAGTAGTAGTGACTTTTGTTATCGTTATTCTTTGTGTTTTTAGATTTTGAATCATTCAGTCAAAAGTAGCGCTTAATTTTATGATGAAACTAATTATTTCCCCAAGCTCTTCTCCCCTCTTCGTTCTTCCCAAAGCTGATTAAAGTTTTTGGGGGCTAATTTTGGCAGCACTCTGCGTGGTCCCCACATTTTTTTGATGAATGTATTCAGGAGCATATTCTTAAATGAAATTTTTCCAAAATTCATCATTTTACGGCTCGAAAGGATGCGGTTTACACCGAGTTGAATAAACCTTTCGTCTTTGCTGATGTAGCCCCGCGCCACCGATTCTTTGCGGTTTAGCTGCAATAATTCGTGAAGATTAATTTTTACAGGACAAACCTCGGTGCATTTTCCGCAAAGCGTCGATGCAAAACTGAGGTGCTTGTAATCCTGCATTCCGCGGAGATGCGGCGTAATAACCGACCCGATAGGCCCGGTGTAGGTTGTATTATAGGTGTAACCGCCAATATTTTTATAAACCGGGCAGGCATTGAGGCAGGCTCCGCACCGGATACACCAGAGTGCGCTGCGTTGTTCGCGGTGCCTGAGTATTTCGGAGCGGCCATTATCCAGAATGATCACATACATTTCGGCTGGTCCGTCGGTCTCACCAATCTGGCGTGGACCGGAAATTACAGAGTTGTAGGCTGTGATATTTTGTCCTGTCCCGTGCGTTGCCAGCAAAGGCCATAATAAATCAAGGTCGCGGATTGATGGAATTAATTTCTCGATACCGGCAATGGCAATATGCACCTTGGGGAACGAAAACGTCATCATGGCATTTCCTTCGTTTTCGGTGAGGCAAACAGAGCCGGTGTCGGCAATAAGAAAATTAGCGCCGGTGATGCCAACATCGGCAGTTATGAATTTTTCGCGCAACATTTTTCTTACAAAACCTGTGATCTCCACGGGGGTGCTTTCGATGGGCATTCCAAATTTTTCGTTGAAGAGTTTTGCCACATCTTCCTTCGATTTATGAATGGCCGGGGTAACGATGTGATACGGTTTTTCGCCGGCTAACTGGACGATGTATTCACCAAGATCAGTTTCGATCGATTCGATGCCGTGTTGTGCCAGCGCCTGGTTTATGTCGATTTCCTCGGTGGTCATCGATTTTGATTTTACCACGAGTTTTGCTTCGTGCCTTCGCATGATTTTAAGAATTTCGGAAACGGCATCACCGGAAGTCTGCGCCCAGATTACCTTTCCACCTTTCTTAATAAAATTCGACTCAAACTCGATCAGGTATTTATCAAGATTTTCGATGGTTTTATGCTTTAAGTTCGCTGCACGCTGTTTTGCCGTTTCGAGCTGGCTAAACTGCCGCTTGCCGCGCAAAACTGACTGATCGTATCGCGAAATATTAAAGTTCAGTTTCCGGCGGTGTTCCGGATCGAACGGGACTTTGTTAGCATCTTTTACAAAAGAATTGTATATTTCTGAAGCCATTTTTTGTCGGTTTTAATTCAATAATTTCGTCATTTTTTCAACACGAACCTGGTGTCTGCCTCCCTCGAAACCGGTGTTCAAAAATTTGTAAACCGCCAGCAGGGCAAATTCAAATTGGATAAATCTTCCCGGAAGGGCAATAATATTGGCGTCGTTATGCTGCCGCGAAAGTTCGGCCTGCTCAATGTTCCAGCAAAGCGCAGAGCGGACGGCCTGGTATTTATTTGCAGTCATGTTTGCACCCTGTCCGCTTCCGCAGATGATAACAGCTTTTGCAAAATCGCCTTTGTTTACCGCCGAAGCTACCGGATGAATAAAATCAGGATAATCGATGCTATCTTCCGAAAAGGTGCCAAAATCTTTCAAAATGAAACCTTCCAGATCGAAATTTTCGAGTAGAAATTTCTTCAGTTTAAAACCAGCGTGATCGCTGCTAATTGGAATAACTATGTTTTTATCAGCCATTTAATGAATTGTTGAAAAATAATTGTCAAAAGTAAAGATAAAATGTGATGATTTTACTTTGCCGGCGATTTTCGAAAAATCGTCTAAATTCGACGACTCGCTGCTAAACGGTTAAAAATGAATTTTTTATTTCGGTGTAAAATGATGTAACTCATTGATGCCATTTTTTAACCTAAAATTGCCATTTTTTGCCCTCAAATTACAAATCAAACAAAACCAGCAATTTGAAGTTTTTAACAATTGTGTGTGAATAAGTGGTTAGTTTTGTTTCCAATTTTTAATAAGTGTCATCAATTTTCGCCAAATCGTTCGAAATCCCAATGTTATCAGTAGTTTTCAGAAGTTGTAAAGATACTTCAGGCTGGTAATTAACAGTTTTTACAGCTACTCAAACCGACTTTTTATCAGTTTAAAACGTTTTATCAAAAATGTTAATAAGCTGATAAATTTGTAAACTTTACAATCAGTCAATCGTTTATGGAGTTTGTTGATGTTAAGAAAATGTTGATAACTTTTGATTTATGATAATACCAAATTTCTGGTCAGAATTTTATCGACACTATTAACAGGCTATTATTAAAAACATAAATTTTAAATATAATAATATTAAAGAAAGAAAGAGAATAATGGAAACTGTAAAGGCTAAGCCGGATAATGAATTGATTTTTGAGATTAACACCCTGCGAAAACAAAAAAATGCGGTTATTCTTGCGCATTATTACCAGGTGCCTCAAATTCAGGACATTGCCGATTTTATTGGTGACAGTCTTGGATTAGCTCAAAAAGCCGCCGAAACAAAAGCCGACCTGATTGTTTTTGCCGGGGTTCATTTTATGGCCGAAACAGCAAAGATATTAAATCCTTCCAAAAAAGTTTTGTTGCCCGATTTAGAGGCCGGATGCTCACTGGCTGATTCGTGTCCGCCGGAAGCCTTTGGAGAGTTTCTGAAAAAGCATCCCGGTCATAACGTAATTTCGTACATCAATTGTTCGGCAGCGATAAAAACGATGTCGGATGTAATTTGTACATCGGGAAACGCAGTTAAAATTGTCGAATCATTTCCAAAGGATCAAAAAATCATATTTGCACCTGATAAAAACCTGGGTGGTTACATCAACCGGATTACCGGACGTAACATGGTTTTGTGGGATGGAACCTGTGAAGTACACGATATTTTATCTACCGAAGCCATCATCAATTTGAAGATCGAAAATCCGGATGCAAAACTTATTGCGCATCCGGAATGTAAAGCGCAGGTTTTGGAATTGGCAGATTTTGTAGGCTCGACCAACGAAATGCTCAATTTTACGAAAAGAGATGGTTCGAAAAAATATATCGTGGCAACCGAGTCGGGCATTTTGCACCAGATGCGGAAAGATTCACCCGGAAAGGAGTTTTTAATCGTTCCAACCGACGAAACTTGTTCGTGCAACGATTGTCCTTACATGAAAATGAATACGCTTGAAAAGCTTTATTTGTGCCTTAAGAACGAAACGCCGGAAATAGTTTTAGAAGCCGAAGTAATCGAAAAAGCAAAGAAGCCCATTAACAGGATGCTTGAAATTTCTAAAAAAGCCGGATTGATCTGATAAAGCCTATTTCTTTTTCTTTAAGGCTTTTTGAATGGCTTTTTCAGCGAGTGGATTCATCACCTCGTAACCTGCTAAGTTTGGATGAACGCCGTCTTCGGAGTAAGCTTTTTTCAATCCATTACGTTCATCAGCCATTGGCGTAAAATAATCGAGATAAACGATTCCGTTTTTTTCGGCGTAAGCTTTAATCCATTTGTTTAATGCAACTATTTTTTCAGCAGGTTTTTGTTCGGGAAACCAGGGATATTGAAAAGCCGGAAGCACCGAAGAAAGGACAACTTTGATGCCATTCGCCCTGGCTAATTCGGCCATCGAAGCAAGATTGTCTTCGATCATTTCGAGTGTGGAAGGACCTGTGTTTCCGGCAATGTCGTTAGTTCCGGCAAGTATTACTACAACTTTTGGTTTAAGATTAATAACGTCGGGGCGGAATCTCACCAGCATCTGGGGCGTTGTTTGTCCGCTGATACCTCGGTTGACGTAAGATTTTCCTTCAAAAAACTGAGGGCAAAAATCACTCCAGGCATCAGTTATTGAGTTTCCCATGAAAACAACCCGTTTTTCATCTGGTTTTGGTAATCCAAGTTTTTCGTTGGCTTCACGATAACGGGCAAAATTTGGCCAGTCGGTTTTCATGTTTTCATACTGCGAAAATTCCCACTCCGAAAGTTGCCTGGGAATAATTGAATCAGTTTTAATATCCTGGGCTTTCGAAAATTGAAACATAAAAACAATTGATAAAATGATGACCGTTCTAAATGCTGGGTGTTTCATATTTTTAAATATTTAATTGCAAACATGTTGTGCAAGAACTTTTTGTAAATCGTAAATATTTACCTGCCTGTTAAATTTCTTTTCGACGCTTGGCAATGTTTCGCTCGAAATCCAGATTTTGAGTTCAGCTTCAAGGTCAAAATGCCCGCTGGTTTCGATGCTGAATTTTGAAATGCTTTTGTAGGCAATCGAAAGATATTGGATTTTCTTGCCGGTTAACCCTTGTTTATCAATTAATACGAGTCGTTTGTTTGTAAAGATAAAAACGTCGCGAAGTAATTTGAAACCTACTTCGATTGTTTCGCCATCAAACAGCAGGTTCGAATATTCTTTATTAAGTTCGTCAGGATTTGCTACGCCGGCATTGCCCAACAGGCTTGAAAATAGTCCCATAATGTTAGATTTTTATTTAACAAAAACAAGATAACTCCGGAGGTCAAGAGAAATTTCATTTTTAAATTTTAATATAATCCAAAAGTATTTTAAAAATTAACGGCTAATACTTTGACCTGCAATATTAACAAAATTCTCATTTGAGGTTTAACTCTTCATAATTTATCGTCTTTATTTAATTTTATTGATGACCGTATTCTTAAAATAGTGGTTGATTAAAAATTCTTCAACACCTTGGTTTAATCATTTTTAACAAAATGAGAGAGATCTTATCCTCTTGATATTCAATACTAAAATACTGTTAATCAGATAACAGGAATAAAAGTGATATCGGCTTTGTGAAATTGAATTAGTTTTGCAACAATAAGAAAAATGATTTCCTAAATTTTTAAGGAAAATGATCAAAAAAGTATTGGTTGCAAACCGTGGCGAAATTGCCATCAGAATAATTCGTTCTTGCAGGGAAATGGGGATTTTAACAGTCGCAGTTTATTCGGAATCCGACCGGACTTCGATGCATGTTAGAAACGCAGATGAGGCCTGGTTCATAGGCCCTTCACCCTCTTCAGAAAGTTATCTTAACATCGAAAAAATTATTGATACCGCCAAACGTTCGGGTGCTGACGCCATTCATCCAGGTTACGGATTTTTGTCGGAAAATGCAAAATTCTCACAGCGATGCAGCGATGAAGGAATAATTTTTATTGGGCCTTCACCATTTGCTATTTCTAATATGGGTGATAAGATTACTGCTCGCAAGCACATGATTGCTGCCGGCGTTCCTGTAGTTCCTGGAACAACTGAAGCCATAAAATCAGAAGAGGAAGCTTTGGAAACCATCCGGCAAATTGGTCTTCCGGTGATGATAAAAGCTTCGGCTGGTGGCGGAGGAAAAGGAATGCGCCTTGTAAAGGATGAAGCTAATATTCTGGGATCGATACGTGCCGCAAGATCCGAAGCTCAAACGGCTTTTGGGGATGATGCCGTTTACATCGAAAAATATATCGAATCGCCCCATCATATCGAATTTCAGATTCTGGCCGACAAACATGGAAATACTATTCATCTTTTCGAGCGTGAATGTTCGGTACAGCGACGTCATCAGAAAGTAATCGAAGAAACACCTTCAACCATTATGACGCCGGAAGTGCGGGAGGAAATGGGAAAGCACGCCGTTGCTGCTGCAAAAGCTGTAAATTATTATGGCGCCGGTACCATCGAGTTTATCGTTGACGATAATTTGAATTATTTTTTCCTTGAGATGAACACACGTTTACAGGTTGAACATCCGATAACAGAGCGTGTGGTTGGTGTTGATCTGGTCAAGGAGCAGATAAATATTGCAAATGGTGAAAAACTGAAACTCAAACAAGAAGAATTATCGCAGTTTGGGCATGCTATCGAATGCAGGATTTATGCGGAAGATCCGCATCAGAATTTTATGCCATCACCCGGAAAAATCAAACATATAACTGAACCTTTGGGTTTAGGTGTCCGGCACGATGGTTATGTTTACGAAGGATACGAAATCCCGATTTATTACGATCCGATGATTTCGAAATTAATCGTTTGGGCAAAAACACGCAACGAGGCAATTGCCAGAATGAAACGCGCGCTGTATGCCTATAAAATTACAGGAATAAAAACGTCGATTCCTTTTTTAGCTAAAATAATGGAATGCGATGATTTCATTAAAGGAAACTACAACACGCATTTTATCGAGAACAACCAGGATTTCCTGTTGCAACGACAGCCTTGCGGAAAACGTTGCCAGGACATGGCCCTGATAGCGGCTTATATTCATTACAAAAACAAGCTTGATAATGCCAGTCATGGCGCAAATGGTGATAGCGAAAAAAACGCCTGGAAAGAATTTGGAAGAAAAAAGGCAGTTTCACGTTTTTAATTTCAGAAAAATCAAATCAAAAATATGTCACTCGAAATAAAAATTGACGACCGCACGGCTAAAGTTAAGTTATTAAAGCAAGAAGGAAATATTATTAAAGTTGAAGTTGATGACAGAATTTACGATCTTGATTTAATCATGGTCGAAAATGGCGTGTATTCAATTCTTTATAATAATATATCGTACAATGTCGAATTGATCGAGAAAAAAGATCACCGGCATTTTAACGTGAACACACTCTACAATTCGTATGATGTCGAAATTATCGACGCCGAAACAAAATACCGGATGGGTCGGAGCAAAGAGGAAATTGAAGACATCAGAAAAATATTTAGTCCCATGCCGGGTAAGGTTGTAAGAATTCCTTATAAAGTCGGCGATCATGTAAAAGCCGGCGATACGGTGATTATTGTGTCGGCTATGAAAATGGAGAGTGAATATAAGGTAAAAAAGGACAGGGTTATTAAACAGATTTTGGTTAAAGAAGGCGACACTATTGATGGAAACCAAACACTCATCGTGGTTGAATAAATAAATAAATTACTTATGGCATCTTTGGAAGAGAAAATTAAAGAATTTGAAGAAAAAAACCGGCTTGCTGAATTGGGTGGCGGAGAAGACCGGATCGAACGTCAGCATAATGCGGGAAGAAATACGGCTCGCGAACGGATTGATTTTTTATTGGACCCGGGAAGTTTTGTGGAGATGGACAAATTTATGACCCATCGTGCTACCGATTTTAACATGGCCGATAATAAAATTCTTGGTGATGGTGTAGTGAGCGGTTATGGAAAAATTGAAGGGAGGCTTGTTTATGTTTTTGCACAGGATTTTACGGTTTTTGGCGGTACTTTAAGCAGGGCTAATGCCGATAAAATCGTAAAAATTATGAATCTTGCCATGAAAATGGGCGCTCCGGTTATTGGTTTAAACGATTCTGGAGGTGCGAGAATTCAAGAAGGTGTTCAAAGTTTGGCAGGTTATGCCGACATTTTTTTATTGAACACGAAAGCTTCAGGCGTCATTCCGCAAATTTCGGCAATCATGGGACCTTGCGCCGGAGGTGCCGTTTATTCTCCCGCAATTACCGACTTTATATTCATGGTTAAAAATTCGAGTTACATGTTTGTAACCGGACCCGATGTTATAAAAACTGTTACGCACGAAGAGGTAACAAAAGAAGAGCTCGGTGGTGCAATGACCCATAATGCAAAAAGTGGAGTTGCCCATTTTACCGGTGACGACGATCAGCAAACCATGATGATGATCAGGGAATTAATGAGCTATCTGCCGTCAAATAATATGGAAGATCCGCCATTAAAACCATGCACTGATGATATTCACCGTGAAGAACCAGGACTTGATACAATGGTTCCTTCTGATCCTAACAAGCCTTATGATATGAAGGATATCATTAATGCGGTGATCGACAATAATAATTTCTTTGAAGTACAGCCACATTATGCACAAAATATAATAATTGGTTTTGCACGCATTGGTGGTCGTCCGGTTGGGATTGTGGCAAATCAACCTAAAATTCTTGCCGGCGTTCTCGATATAAATTCCTCGATAAAAGCTGCACGCTTTGTGAGATTCTGCGATGCATTTAACATTCCGCTTGTTACATTGGTTGATGTTCCTGGATTTCTGCCAGGTACTGCACAGGAGTTTGGTGGGATAATTAAACACGGCGCAAAATTATTATACGCTTTTTCGGAAGCCACTGTGCCTAAAATTACTGTGATTACCCGGAAATCCTATGGTGGAGCTTACGATGTGATGTCGAGTAAACATATTGGCGCAGATGTTAACCTGGCTTACCCAACTGCTGAAATAGCTGTTATGGGTCCGGATGGAGCTGTTAGTATTTTATACCGCGACAAACTTACCGATGAAGAAAAGGCTAAGGCTGTTGAAGATTATATAAATACTTTTGCAAGTCCGTTTAAAGCCGCTGAATTGGGTTATATTGATGAGATTATTTATCCCCGTCAAACTCGGCTTAAGTTGATACAGGCGCTCGAAATGACCAAAAATAAAAGTGAGCAGAATCCTCCAAAAAAGCATGGAAATATTCCACTCTAGGATTTTATTATCAATCCGCGAAGCATAATAGATTATTGATTTTAAATATTGGTTTCATATTACTGATCTGATCTTAAACGTTTAAACAAAAAATCCGCTAATTGGCGGATTTTTTGTTTTTAATTAAAACCACGATGAATTGGCTTTTCTGAAATTAATATCATTTTGGACAGAACCCATTTATTAATCAGACATTATTTATTTGAATTTGAGGAAGAAGTATTTCAAAAGTTGTACCTTTTCCTGGTTCGGAGGTAAATGTAATTTCACCACCTGAACTTACGATAATGTTTTTAACAATAGCCAGACCAAGTCCCATCCCACCGGATTTTGTTGTGAAATTTGGATAGAATATTTTTTCTGATAATTCTACGGGAATTCCTTTTCCAGTGTCAAAAACCTCAATTAAGTAATAATTATCATGTCGTCTAATGCTGATTTCTATTTTCCCTGGAAACACATCAATAGCCTGAATAGCATTTTTGAGCAAGTTATTAAAAGCGCGTAAGAGTTGTTCTTTATCGCCTAAAACCATATATGGCAGATTTTCATCAGGAGTAAATGTAATCTGGATCTGTGTGTAGTTTCTGAATAAACTTATTGCATTTTCGATAATTTCGGAAATATTAACGGCTTTTCTGTTAAAATCCGGCATTTTTGCAAAATCCGAAAATTCAGTTGCAATTGTTGATAAGGTTTCAATTTGTTCAATCATGGTCTGCGTAAATTTATCCAAACGCTTATCCCAATCCGGCGCCTTATCGTTATATGCCTTTTGAAGATATTGAACGCTTAATTTCATGGGAGTTAGCGGATTCTTAATTTCATGGGCGACTTGTTTAGCCATTTCACGCCATGCATTTTCGCGTTCAGATTTTGCTAAAAGATCAGCACTTAAAGCAAGTTCATCGATCATCCGGTTATATTCATTAACCAATTGGCCAATTTCATCTTTGCGCGTCCAGACAATTCGTTCATTTTTACCGCCGAGGTTTATCTTACCGATTTTCCCCATAATGAGTTTAATCGGCCTGGCAACATAGTTTGAAATTATCAGCGCAATAAGTATGGAAAGGGAAATCAAAATGACATAAATATTGATGTAGGCTATTAAAAATGTTGAGATTTCGCGCTTAAGATCATTTTGTTTTGCAAAATAGGGCAAATTAAGATAAGCGATTATCGAATTCTGGCTGTTAACAAATGGAATATATGCCGACAGATAATTCTGTTTTCCAATGTGCTCGGTTTGTATGTAAAGCGACATTTTATTAATACTTAATGCTCTGTAAGCCGTTGGATTCATTTTTCTGGAAATCAGAAATTCATCATAAATTTCGGGTCGTGATGTCGAATACAGGTTACCATTAAGATCAAATAGGTTTATATCTGTAAAGAAAACTGACGAAAACTTGGCAAGTAAATCATTTACATGACTCGAAATATCTGGATTAAGTGATATTTGATCTGACAGTTTTTGTTGGAGTTCAACAAGTACAGAGTGTGTTTTTTCGCTGATGATATCCTTGTTTTTTTGATCATTAAGATTAATGATGTAATACAGTGAAAAAACACCAACAACTAAAAATGAAACCAATATAACTGAGGCCATTGAAATCTGTAAACGTGTGCGAAAATTAAAATTGATAGAATATTTTGATAGAGAAAATATTATTAATGCTATTAAAAGAGATATGAAACCATAGAAAATAAATAGGTACGAAAATGGTGCCAATACATCTAAAAATGATTTTAGTTTGACGCTTAATATAATATCATTTTGGCTGTCGATTTTGTAATAATAATGATTGTAGCCATTCTGGTCGAAAAAGCTAAAGGGTTGATCGAAGGACCCATATTTTGACAGCGATATGTTGTAATAATATTTTCCAACCCGTTTAAATAGTTTTCCGTCTTTATATTTTGCGTACGAATAGTTAGTTAGATCTGGACTTTTTTTGATGTTTTTATTCACCAGTAAATCTGGAAAGCCAAGTTCTTTGGTGATATATTTAGGCGTGAGTTCAACATAAATGTTAACCTGAAACGGACCATCTGAATTTTGCAATAAATAACTAAAAACAAGCATGTATCCATTATCTCCAGTGGGATAATTAATAAAATACATATTCTTGTTTTCAGTAGGATGCCCTTCATTGGTAATTATGTTTTCAAAAAAAACCTTGCATTGTGTCGAGATATTATAAGGTTGTATCAGCAAAAAATCCTGGTCGTCGCAAATGGTGATTTGTTGGTTATATTTTTTCCAATAGCCTGAAAAATACTCGCTGTAAATGTAATTTTTCAGTTCCTGATCATCGAAGTCATTGGAATCATAATCCTTAAACTGTAAATGAATAATCGAATCTTTTAATATTTTCTCAGAAATATCCTTTATTAAATATTCAGCCAGAAAGTCTTTCTGTTCAGCCGCCAGGTTAACAGCAAGCAATTTGCGATACTCATGTTCCTTAAAACCAATGTTTTTGTGAAGTGCATATGTCGAATACAGTGAAAATATGATTAAATAGAAAACCACATTTGTTATTGTTAAGTTCCTTTTATTAATGGTAAAGAAAAACAAAAAGGATAGCAAATAGAAAAAAACGATACCTTGATATAACAGATCTGGCTTTTCATTAAAAGTCGAAATCAGTAATCTGATCAATACGACGAATAGTAGCAGCAGAAAAAAGTGCAATGCATTTTTACTCAAGCCGAAAACAAAATAGCTGAGTTTATAAGTAATTAAAAAATTGGTTATTAGAAGAATTGCGATAATTAGAAATTTGAAAGCACTGATAGTGTTAATACTAAAAATGTTATTCAAATGCATCGAAATGTTCGAATCGATTATTAAACTTTCAAAAGCGAGGTTTAAACCATCGAATATAAATATTAGAGAGCAGAATATTAAGGTAATCAGAATTGATCTGTAAATTGAATTCCATTTATTGGATTTAAGATTTAGTTTTAGATAGGTAAAAAGGAACATTACGATTAATAGCAGAAAGACTGAATTCAGGAAGAAGTCTCCTATTGAAGGAAGAATATTTGAACTGGCGTAAAATTCTGGTCCAAACAGATTTGATGAGTATAAATCAGAAGGAATTTTGAAATAGAAAATTATGATTCTACAAATAATCAGAAATGCTGTAAATCCGAAAACAAACAGGTTTTTATTTTTTGAAGCGAGGAAAGACCGGAATTTGAGCTCTAAAATGAAACCAATAAATAAAATGAAACTAATCAGATACAAAAGCAGAAGCGTAAATGATTGAGCCTCATTGATTATTGTACCGGATAATATATCTAATGAAATGAGAAATTGACCATTTATGGCAAAAACATTATTTGTCGAAGGAACTATAGAAAGTGTTGCCTGGTCGGGAATTGAGAATGATTTTTGAAATGAGTTAATCAGATATTCATTTTGATACGAAAATTCATTTTTTATTAAGTACAACCCAGAAACATGGTATGATCCAATATTTTTATACAGTTTTCGGTACCACGCATTTCCTGAGTTTAATACAGGATTAATAGTATCAAATGTTAAGTTGCTAAATGGTGCTGTATTATTAGACCAATATAATAGCGAGTCATTTTTGTAAACAAAATAAAGCTGTCCATCCGAATCATAAGTATTTTCCAGATCAGATAAAATTTGGAAACAAGAATCAGGATTAGTACCTAAAACCGAAGTTATTCTGTCAATATTGAAATTTACTTTTTCGTCCTTACTTTTAATGACATTTTTAAGTTTATTGAGAAATTTATCTGGATTAACGGGCTGATTAAAATAGTAACCTGAGAAAACTGATACGATCAAAAACAGTATTGATAAAAGTAAATAAACTATCGCTTTTTTAGAAAAATGCTTAAAAAGAGCCATAATCTGTCGTTTTTATATTAAATGACTGTAAATGAATATAATAGACTCGTGTAATTTAAAGCCCTGTAGCGCATTCTTTTCGAAAACTAATAGTACGATATTGTTATAGCCATAAAACAGATTTTAGGGCGTTAAATCAGATATTTTGTTTTTTAACTTGAAAAATCAGACTTGAGTAATCCCCTGAATGATTTTTTGCAGAAAGATTTGAACGAAATCCATTTAAAACAGATTTTATACAATTCGTTTTTCCGGATTGATATTTTTCACTGAGGATGCTAACGTAATAGGAGTCAAATTTCATGGGATAAATTTTCTCGATGCTGAGTGAACGTTTATTCATAAAATTAGTCATAGAGATTGTTGAAAAGTGATACAAATGTCTGGGAAGATCCCAAGCAGCCCAGAATTTTTTATAATGCCGGGCATCCCATGATTTCGAATTTGGCACTGCAACAATTAGAGTCCCATCATTTTTGAGAATTCTTTTTACCTGTGTAATTCGTTCGTTGAGGTCAGAAACATGTTCTAAAACATGCCACATCGTTATAATATCAAATGAAGCAGTTTGAAGGTTGTCGAGATGACTTTCATCAAAAACAGATAAACCGTATTTTGAAACTGCGAAATTTCTTGGATTTTCTGCGGGTTCTATTCCCAACGTTTCCCAGCCTTTTTTATTAAAATAATTTAGCACCTCACCTGTACCACAGCCAATATCCAGAATTTTGCCTTTAAATTTTATTTTTGAAATCAGGGAGTATTTTCGTTTTATCGAAACATTTCGTAAAAATGAGTAAAGTATGCTTAGTACCGTTTTTTTAGTTGTGGCATGTGAAAGATATTCATCTGTTTGATAATACCGATTTAATTCTGTGGAATTTGGTCTTGGATTCGTAAAAAGAAATCCGCACGAATTACATTTCGTGATCTGAAATGTTTCTTGAGTAAAAAAATAATCTTTAGCAGATAAAGCTATTGATAATGAATTACTTTCGCACACAGGGCATTTAAATAGTTCTTCCATAAGCAAGTATGTTTCACGTGAAACAATTAATTATCTTCCAAGATAAACGATTAGAATTGAAATATCTGCAGGCGATACACCGCTGATTCTTGAGGCCTGCCCGATTGTTGATGGTTTGATTTTTGTTAATTTTTCCCTTGCCTCAAATGAAAGCGATTTCAGGTTTTTGTAGTCGAAGTCATGGTGTAAAATTATATGATCGAGTTTTGACATTTTATTGGCTATCTCCATTTCCTTTTGGATGTAGTTTTCGTATTTAACTAAAATCTCAGCTTCTTCGATAATTTCTTCCAAACCCTTACCAAGAGAACTAATATAGTTATTTAGGGGGATGATGGTCTTCATTAAGTCATTCATCGAAATTCCTGGTCTGGAAAGAAGATTGGAAATTTTAGTTTTTTGTGACAATGGCATTGATCCCAGTTCGATGAGCATTTGGTTGACATCAATTGGTGATACACTTTCGGTTTCGATAAAATGTTTGATTTGAGCAACCAGGTTATTCTTAGCAATAACATTAGCGAGTCTTTCATCGGAGGCAAGGCCGATTTTATTTGATAAAGGAGTTAGCCTTGTATCAGCATTGTCCTGGCGCAAAAGAATACGATATTCAGCTCGGGAGGTAAACATGCGGTATGGCTCATCGATACCTTTAGTAATTAAATCGTCGATTAAAACCCCGATGTATGCATCCGAACGCCCGAGAATAAACTCTGGAATTTCATGCGTTATCTGATGAGCATTTATGCCAGCCATAATTCCCTGAGCCGCGGCTTCTTCATAACCTGTAGTTCCGTTAATCTGCCCTGCAAAAAACAAGTTCGCAATCAGTTTTGTTTCGAGGGTATATTTTAACTGCACCGGCGGAAAGTAATCATACTCGATGGCATATCCCGGACGGAATATTTTGGCGTTCTCAAATCCAGGAATAAGCCTCAACGCTTTGAATTGAATATGATCGGGAAGAGAAGAAGAGAACCCATTCAGGTAATATTCAACAGTTCCCCAGCCTTCTGGTTCGACAAATAATTGATGGCCGGTTTTATCGGCAAACCGATCAATTTTATCTTCAATCGAAGGGCAATATCTTGGACCAATACCTTCAATTCGTCCACTAAACATTGGCGATTCATCAAAGCCAAGACGCAATGTGTCGTGAACCTTTTTATTAGTGTATGTGATGTAGCAGCTTCTTTGATTTGTCAGTCTTGGGGCATCGATGAATGAAAAATGCTTTGGGTCATCGTCGCCTTTTTGTTCGGTCATTTTAGAAAAATCAAGCGATCTGCCATCAACCCTGACAGGAGTACCAGTTTTCATACGCAGTGCTTCAAAGCCCAGCTCAACTAATGATTCGGTTAAGCCCAATGAAGCTTTTTCTCCAATACGCCCACCCCCAAATTTTTTAGTGCCAATATGAATTACCCCATTTAAAAAAGTACCATTTGTTAGAATAACAGATTTTGCTTTTATTTCCTGACCCATCGAGGTGTGAACACCTAATACCCGGTTATCTTTTACAATTAATCCTACTACCATATCCTGCCAAAAATCGAGATTTGGTGTTTTCTCAAGCATATTTCGCCATTCAATCGAAAACAAAGTGCGGTCACTCTGCGCTCGAGGGCTCCACATCGCCGGACCTTTTGATTTATTCAGCATCCTGAACTGAATCATTGTACGATCGGTAACAATTCCCGAATAACCCCCCAATGCATCAATTTCACGGACAATCTGACCTTTTGCTATTCCACCCATTGCAGGATTACACGACATTTGTGCAATATTGGCCATATTCATGGTGATCAATAAAACATTTGAGCCAAGATTTGCTGCTGCGGCAGCAGCTTCGCTTCCTGCATGCCCCGCTCCCACTACTATTACATCGTACTCATTAAACATATTCTGATAATTGTTTCACGTGAAACGCTAAGCTGTAACACATAATTTCCCCGTTCTTTTTGATAAATAAATGTCTTCTTTAATTGTCATTTGTTCCTTGTCCTTTTTGGTTTTATCCTTGTAACCGCATAAATGTAAAACACCATGAACCATTACCCGGTGAAGTTCATCTTTAACGGCGACATTAAACATTCTGGCGTTTTCTTTAATACGGTCAATGCTGATGTAAATCTCACCAAGGAGGATATTGCCCTCCGAAAAATCGAAAGTAATAATATCAGTAAACGTGTCGTGAGCCAGGTACTTTTGGTTTAATTCGTACAAATAATTATCAGTACAAATAATAATATTGATGTAGTCCAATGTTTTATTCTCAAGAATAATTGCTTCCGACAGCCATTTTTTTATCAACTGTTTATCGAGAATACGATATTTGCACTCTTCCAAAAAGAAGCGGATTTCACTGTTTTTCATTTAATATCCGGAATTATTCAAAACGATAAAAGTATTCGGAAACCTTGTTTTTATAGAAAGGATTAAGATTTGGAGGTAGTGTCTTAAGCAATTCGACTTCACGGTTTTTTATTTTGTTATATTGATCAAAATTTTCGGGATTGCTGATTTTAGTATCCCTGGCCTCAGTTGATTCGCGGCGTTGCTCTTCTTCTCTTTGTCGTTCGGCCTTTTCTGATTTTAGAAGACGGGTTAAAATGTCTTGTTGCCGTTCGATGGTTTCTTGTGTTATTTTTTTGTTCACAATGTCTTTTTCTGTCTTCTCCATATCTTCAAGCATTTTAGCTACGTTTCCATCGTTTCCCCTACCCTCTTCTTTTAATTGATCGCGGAACGACTCCATTTGTTTGCGGATTGCAGCTTGTTGTGCAGCCATCCTGGCAAGTTGTTCACTCATTTTCTGACCAGATGAACCAGGTTTTTCTCCAGGCTTTTGCCCGTCACGCATATCTTTGAGTTGCTGATTGAGTTGTTGCTGTAATTGTTGCATCGACTTCATTTGTGAACTTCCGCCGGGCTTTCCAGGCTTATTGCAGGATTTTGAACCTTTGCCCGACATTTGCATTTGTTGCTGCATCATTTGCTGGAGCGTTTCGTTCAACAGGAGTGCAAGGTTATTCACCGAAGTCATAACATATTGTTGGCTTTCGATTGCTTTACCCTTTCTGCTTTCAATCCGCTCATTCATTGTTTCGATGGATTTTTCAATATTTCTGTTTATTGAAGCGATCTCTTTATTGATGAAAGGCTGAATCATTGTTTGCCGTTTGCTCAATGCATAAAGTGAGTCGGCAATCATTTTCATATCATCTTTGAGGTTATTCTGTTTTTCGATAACCTGCTCATATTTGGGATTACTGGTGGTAATTTCACCAAGAGCATGCATCAGATTTTCCTGGTCAAAAGAAACCTGAATCAGGTTTTCAAGAATTTCACGCAACGATTCAATGTCTTCTCCCATTTGTTCCATTTGCATTTCATCCATCATATTCTGGAGTTTCTGAGATAATTCGTCCATTTTTTGAGATGCACCTTTTTGTTTTTCAGATGCTTTTGAATTCTTTTTTTGTTCGAGTTGCTCTGAACTTTCATTCATCATATCTTCAATTTCTTGTTCCTCCGGTTTGGTGTCATCCATTTCGTTGGGGTTTTCCAACGCTTCATTTTTCTTTTCCAGATCGTCAAGTTCCTTTTGGATATTCTCAAACGCTTTATTTAGTTCATCCTGTTTATTTTTAAGTTCATCAGATTTTGGATCCGTTTTCGGGGTATTTTTTGTTTCTTCCGAAAGCTTGTCTTGTTTTTCGGAGAGTTCTTTTAACTGATCAATGGCTTCTTTTAGTTTTTGCTCAAATTCGAGTTGCTTAAAGAGTTCAAGGCTACGGTCGATTTCTTTTGATAGGTCTTCATTACTGATTTTCATTTGCTCCATCATCTCATTCACCTTGTCTTTATCCAACTCTTCGAGCAATTTCTGAATTTCTTCAATCATTTTTTTCATATCATCAGTAAGCAATTCATCCATCATCTTTTTTAGTTCCTCTTGTTTTTGTAGAAGTTCGGCATCTTTTTCACTAATCTGCTCCTCGTTTTTAAGCTTTTCGCTGTTTAATTCCTGAAGATTTTGAAGGCGTTCCTCGATGGATTTCTGACGGGTTAACATATCCTGAATCTGCTGTTTATCCTGCCAGTTAAGCGTTTTTTTGTCAAACATTTTCCTGGTCAGGTCATCAATATCCCGTTGCAGTATTTTAAGATCCTTTAGCGCACCCTCCATGTCATCTTTTATTTGCTCACTGGCAGTTTCGGTTTGTTCTTTAAGTTCTTCAAGGGAAGGCGTTTTGAATGTCATTTTTTGTGAGCGGGATGATTTACTCCCATTTACACCATCGTTGTCCCACACTTCAAAATAGTATTCAACCTCATCACCTGCAAGTAATTTTAATGAGGAGAAATCAAAAAAGTGAAAAAACTGTTGCTGATTTGTGTTCGATTTAATGTTTAAGGGTACCTGGATTAGCCCTGAATTGTTTGAAGTATCAGAAGTTACAACATGGTTGTAGTAAAACATCAGACTTTTAAATCCATAATCATCTTTAATTAAACCCCTGAAATACAAGTTATTAGCATAAAGAGAGTCGGTAAATTCCTCAACAGTTATTGAAGGATAAACATCCGGGATTACGCTGATGGAATAGGAAAGAGAATCGCTGTTTTTTAAGTATTTGTTTTTTGTACTCAACGAATATTGAAGCGATTTGTTAAGACGGGCTTCATGTGTGAAAACATTTGAATGATTGTTGGTTAACGAATACATACTATCACCGAAAATCAAATCAAGCTCGTCGGTATCACGGGTAAAAAATCGCCAGGTTACTCGTGTCCCTTCAGGAATTAACAAATCACCGGTGTTTTCGATGACTTCATTTTGTTTGCCCACATAATCCGGGTATGTCAATTTAGTCTCAAAATTCAGAACAATAGGTTTTGGTAAAACATTGATGGTAAATTCTTCTGATTTAACTCCATTGGCTTCGAAATAAAAAGATAAATCTTTTTGTAGATTTCTGAAAGTATGGGTGAAATGAATGATGTTTTCCTTCTTCATTTTATAGGGAATATTGCTGTTATTAATAAAAACAGCATCCGGAGTTGTTGCCCCCTCAATTTGAACTTCCACTTTAAAATCGTCCTGCTGGACGGCAGTAAGTTCTTTATTTAAAATGACAAACCTGAACGGAGCAGCAGGTTCAAAATAGGTGTTATGATTGATAATGCGGGTGGTTGGTTCGGTGATGATGCTGGGTGCCGCCAAAAGAAAAATGATGATCAAAAATAGTGGTGGAATAGCATACCTGAGATATTTGCGATTACTACGAAGATCGATTGCATTGCTGAAAGGAACCGGGTTTAGCTGCGCAATCCGCTGGTCGATACTTGCTTTGATAAGATCAGTGTTTTCGGTAGAAATACTCGCGAGATCTTTTAACTGCAGGGTGTTAAGCAGGCGGTCCTGAACATTGTTAAAGTGGTTTCCGATGATTTCGGCAGCTTGTTTATGAGAAATTACTTTTCCGATTTTATAAAGTTTTGTCAGCGGGAAAACAATCAGTCTAAAAATGATAATCAGGCTGATGGTCAGGTAAACGTAAAAAATCGTAGTTCGCACAATGGTTCCGAAATGAGCGAAATACTCGAGTAAAGCAATGGTTACAAAGAACAACAATAAGGCAGCAACGCTGTAAATGATGCCCCGGATAATAAGATTTTTATAATATTTCCGGATAAAAGCATCAAGTTTATTGATGAGTATTTTATAATTATCAGTCATAGTTTTTCGTAAGAGACATTCTGTTTGTTTACCAACTTTTAAAAACGGGTTTAGCGGTTTAAATATTTTGAAATCATGCGACAAAGGTAAGAATTACTCCGTTTTTGAGCTGTTCTATTTGAAGCATTTCTAAATTAACAATTTCAACCTCTTCTGGTTTTTGGAAAATGCATAGAAAAAGCCGAAAAAGAAAGCCCGGAAAAACTTTGTATCCGGGCTTTTTGAAAAAGAATAATACCTGGTTTTTATTTTGAGACCACAATTTTTTGCGTTTCCCTGATGAAATTTCCGGTAAGCGGATCAATAAAACCGATCGTGCAAAAATAAATTCCACTAGCAATATTATCAGTCCCCCACCCTACTGATACCTGTTTTTCGGTTGGATTAGGCTTTTCGAAATCCTTAATTATTTTTCCCGAAATATCGGTAATCTGGCAAGTAAAACTTGTTGGGGTCTCAAATTTTGCTGTTATCGATACCAGATTTTTACAAGGGTTTGGGCTGATTGAAATTTCGACCGATGCTGATTTTTTGATTTCATCGATTCCAACCAATGAAAATAAAGTACCTGTCGAAATTTCTGTTGGTTCGATCTGATAAGCAGGAATTCCTATCTCAGCAAACGAAAACCGCACGATATTTTTATTGGGAATAAATTGTATGGTATGAAGATTTATGCTTACACCGGCAGTTTTGAGCACGCTCCAATTCCTGACAATGCTCAGTTGGTTCGAATTTGAAAGCGAATCGCTGATACGTTGATAACGCACACAATATGCCGGGGGTTTAAGTAATCTGAAATGATTGGTCGCAACCAAGTTATCTCCAAAATACTCCGGATTATTAATCTTAGTTCGGATGGTATCGCCCAGCGATTCCGCATGAAAAAACAACCGAAGATAACCCCTTGCAAATGATACAGATAAAATTTGTTGCAATAAATATTTTTCGCACTAATTTTGGCAATGGTTGGCAACAGATAGGATGCTAAAGAAATAACATTGTAACT
>CAJATL010000021.1 GCA_903944895.1 uncultured Bacteroidota bacterium | reverse complement strand
TGAGCATGAAAAATGCACTCAAAAACTTAGATACCGAAATAGTTAACTGGGATTTTGAACAGACAAAACAAGCAGCCCGCGAAAAATGGCTGACTGAACTTGATGTTATCAACATCGAAGGCACAACCACCGAAAAGGAAAACTTTTATACTGCGCTTTATCACACGATGCTCGCCCCCACCCTTTTCATGGATGTTGATGGCCTCTATCGCGGTCCTGACATGGCCATTCATAAAGCCGAAGGCTACACGAATTATTCGTTGTTTTCGCTGTGGGACACCTATCGCGCCACACACCCGCTATTTACCATCACCAAACCGGAGCGCGACGGCGACATGATCAGTTCGATGGTGCAGTTTGCCGATCAGAATGTCCATAAAATCCTTCCCATCTGGGCTTTTCATGGGCAGGAAACCTGGTGCATGATCGGCTATCACGCCGTGCCGGTCATCGCTGATGCCTGGCTAAAAGGAATCGATAATTTTGATGTTGTTTATGCTTTTGAAGCGATGAACCGAAGCGCAACTTACGGCCCTTACGATGGTCTGGAAGCTTACATGAACTATGGTTTTGTCCCTATTGACCTCGAAAATGAAGGAGCGTCCAAAACCCTCGAATATGCTTACGACGACTGGACCATAGCTCAAATGGCCAAAAGTATAGGCCGAGAAGTGGAGTTTGAATATTATTCGAAACGTGCGCTGAACTACCAGAATGTTTTTGATAAAGAAACGCTTTTCATGCGGGCAAGGAAATCTGACAGCACCTTCCGCAAGCCTTTTGACCCGCTCTATGCGCAATATGGAGGCGATTACACCGAGGGCAACGCCTGGCAATATTCGTGGTATGTTCCGCATGATGTGCAAGGTTTAATAAATTTGATGGGCGGGAAAGAGGTTTTCCTGAAGCGCCTCGATTCCCTCTTCGTGATTGAGGGTGATGAGGATCAGTTTAAACATGTCGAAGATATCGCAGGATTAATCGGACAATACGCACATGGCAACGAACCCAGCCACCACATCGCTTATCTTTACAACTATGCCGGCGAATCCTGGAAAACGCAGTTCCGCATTCATCAGATCATGAAAAACCTGTTTAACAATACGCCTTACGGGATTCCCGGAAACGAAGACTGCGGGCAGATGTCGGCCTGGTATATTTTCAGTTCGCTCGGGTTTTACCCTGTTTGCCCCGGCAGCAACGAATATGTGATTGGAAGCCCGTGCATTCCAAAAGCCACCATCAAACTTTCGAATGGTAAAAACTTTACGATGGAGGCTCAAAATCTTACCGAAGCAAATATTTACATCCAGAGTGCGACATTAAATGGTGAGCCTCTGAAAAGAAGTTTTATCACCCACGAGGAAATTTTAAATGGCAGCATTTTAATTTTTACGATGGGCGATCAGCCAAACAAGGAATTATGGAGCAACCCGGAGGCCGCACCATATTCGATGAGCAGGAAATAATTTATTCTGAAAATATTTGAACAATTCGTCAAATGGCAGTGAAGCAAGAAAATAGTGGATTTAACCAGAATCATTTCAGACGAAACCTCACAGGTCTTACAGACCTGGTAGGTTTTGAGGCGATTCCCACAAAACTTGGAAGAAACCTACCAGGTTTTATGCCGCAGGCATCCCTTTGGGAAAACCTGTTAGGTTTTTACCTTTCACCAAATAATCAGAAATATCTTCCGAAGCTTTTCCTGCAATTTACTGAAAATTGCTTTTACTTTAGAATGCCTATTTTTGTCCATCAAAATTACAACTTTTGAAAATAGCTGTTAACACCCGTTTATTGATTAAAGACAAGCTCGAGGGAATTGGCTGGTTTACGTTTGAAAACCTCAAACGTATCACCACCCAACATCCCGAACATGAGTTTCATTTCCTGTTCGACAGGAAGTTCAGCGATGAGTTTGTTTTTGCCAAAAATGTTCACCCGCATGTTGTTTTTCCCCAGGCCAGGCATCCGTTCCTTTACTACCTCTGGTTTGAGCATTCCATCCCAAAAGTTTTGAAAAAGATCAATGCAGATTTGTTTTTCTCGCCAGATGGGTACCTCTCGCTTAAAACGGATGTGCCTTCGATGAATGTTTTTCATGATCTTAATTTTGAGCATTACCCAAAGGATTTGCCACTGCTGGAAAGGAAATTTTACCGCTCCTTTTTCCCGAGATATGCCGAAAAAGCCAAAAGAATTGCAACCGTTTCTGAATACTCAAAGCTGGACATTTCGCAGCAATATGGCATTTCGACAAAGAAAATTGATGTGGTTTACAATGGCGCCAACGAATCGTTTAAGCCACTCGATGAATTATCAAAACTTGAAGTTAGAAAAAAATTTACAGGCGGATCTCCATATTTTCTTTTTGTAGGATCGCTGCATCCACGCAAAAACCTAACGAGGCTTTTTGCTGCCTTCGACCAGTTTAAAAATCAGGATAATCAGGGTATTAAACTCGTGATTGTTGGTGAAAAAAAATGGTGGACCGAGAGCATCAAAACGGCTTACGAAAGAATGAAAAACAAGGATGAGGTTATTTTTACGGCTCATCATAACTCCGAAAATCTGCATAAAGTTCTTGCTTCAGCGCTCGCCATCACTTACGTGAGCTATTTTGAAGGCTTCGGCATCCCGATTGTCGAAGCATTTTATTGCGATACGCCGGTGATTACTTCAAATGTTACGTCAATGCCTGAAGTAGCAGGCGATGCAGCCCTTTTGATTGATCCGTTTTCGATAGATTCGATTGCCGGAGCCATGCAAAAAATTTCGGTGGATAAATATTTAAGAAACTCGTTAATCGAGAAAGGCCGCGAACGGCGGAAAATGTTTAGCTGGCAGAAAACCTCCGAACGCCTCTGGAATTCGATCGAAAAAACCTTTTAAAAATTTAACCGGACATCATTTCTATGAAAAAAACACTCCTCCTTTTGTTAATACTGACCTTTGCCTTTGAAGTTTCGTTTTCGCAAACCAAAAAGGAAGCCATCGAAATCTCGCTTCAATACCTCAGCAACCTTGAGCAGCAAAATTTTGAAAGTAATAAAAGTTTCATGGCCGATGCCCGTGCTACCGATGAATTTGATCAAAAAATGAAACAGGCATGGAATTACCAGTGCAGCAACCTCGGCAGTTTTGTTGCGCTAAAAAACATCAAGTACGACCAATTCAGCGATTATGAAATTGTTTACTTAGTTTGTCAGTTCGGGAAATCCGACTATACGATAAAATTTGTTTTCAACAAAAACCTGAAGATAACTGATGTTTATTTTATCCCGTATCCTCCGCTCATACCAGCCGGAAAACTGAATAAATTATGGATTATCGCCTTCTTCGTTTTGTGGGAGCTGGCCTGGAAAGCCCTTGCATTATGGAAAGCAGCACAAAATCGTCAGATGGCATGGTTCATTGTTCTGTTCGTCTTGCCAACTTTCGGGCTATTGCCGATTTTTTATGTGATGTTGGTGAATAACACGGAGGCACGGAGAACATAGAGGGACACAGAGGTTAGTTTTAAAAATCACAAATAGCAAATTACAAATCACAAAAATCAAAAATCAAATCACAAATTAATGTTATTTTGTTTAGGATTTGAACGCTGATAACGCTGATGCAAGCAACGCTGATTTTCGCGGATTTCTTGTTTCATCAACAGTTTTAATCCGCGTTTGAAAATCCGTTAGATCCGCGTTCCATTTTATATTTGTTAACAAAACGACATTGAATTACAAATAACTAATCACAAAAATCAAACTAACTTTTGGCCGTTGAGGGCAAAGAATAACACACAGATTTCATCCTAAAATAGAACTCTGTGTTCTCCGTGCCTCCGTGGTAAATTCTAAACTACCAAAATTGAAGACTGTTTTCCTGAAATATCATATCGAAATACTTGTTTTTCTGGCGGTTGGGTTATTCTTCCTGACCAGGAATCCGGATTCGCCTTATGATAAAATGATCGGAAGCGACGGAAAAGGCTATTACGCCTATCTCCCGGCAATTTTCATCCACCACAGTTTTGATTATGCTTTTGTTGAAGATTATGAACACAAATATCATCAGTCCGGTGATAATTTTTTCGATTTCAGGATTGCTGTTGACGGGAAAACTGTCAATAAATACTTTCCCGGCGTCGCCATTTTGTGGTTGCCATTTTTCATTCTTGCGCACCTGTTCTGCCTCCTGAGTTCCTTCGCACCAGATGGCTACTCTCTGCCCTACCAGATTTCGATCGGATTGGCTGCGATTTTTTATTTATGGCTTGGATTGAAAATCTTAAGACTGATTTTGCAGAGATTTCAAATCACCGAAGAAATAATTTTTATCACGGTCTGCGTATTGTTTTTTGGGACAAATCTCTACTATTACACCATCGAAGAGCCTTCTTTTACACATGTTTACAGCTTTGCACTGATCAATATTTTTGTCCTGGCCCTTTTTAAGAACCTTGAGAAATTCAGGTCAAAATGGCTTTTCATTTTGGCCATCTCGCTTGCACTGATTGTGATTATCAGGCCGATAAATGGCCTCATTATTTTGATAATTCCTTTTGTTGCTGGCTCGGTCAAGGAATCCCGAAAATATATTACTGAGATTTTCAGAAACCGCAAAAAGCTGGTTTTCCCAATACTAGCCGGCCTACTAATTATGTTCATTGTACCGGGTTTATGGAAAATCCAATCCGGTAGGTGGCTGCTTTACACGTACGGCAGCGAAGGATTCGACTTTTTGAAGCCACATTTTTTTGAAGTTTTATTCAGTTTCCAAAATGGCTGGTTTGTTTACACGCCAATTGCTTTTGTTTCGTTTTTTGGAATCATCCCGCTTTTTAAACATAACAGGTTCAATGCTTCTTGGCTGATGATATTTTTGAGTTTAGTGATTTATCTGATTTCATGCTGGTCGGTGTGGTGGTATGGTGAGGCTTTTGGATTCCGCCCCCTGATAGAGTTTTACTTTGTTCCGGCGATTCTGCTGGCGATTCTTTTAGAAAAACTTCAAAAGCAAAAGTCACTTTTTTGGGGATTTCTGATGATCGTGATTTTATTGATTGGCTTTAACCTTTTTAAGAGCTGGCAGTTTAAGAAAGGCATTTTACCTGCAAAGCACCTGAAGAGTGAAACCTATTTTGGTAATTTTTTCTCAACCATCCCCAAAGCCAGGGTTTATCTGGAAAATGATCAGGTTGTTCAAAAGTCGTTTTTTACAGATTTAGAAAACGACCCAAACTGGCTTAATTACACTTCGGCTTCCGATGAAAACGCCTTTTCGGGCCGGCTTTCATCAAAATTGGATTCGGCAAATATTTACAGCGTTGGTTTCCGGAAAAAGCTGGACGAAGTGTGCACTTCAACCGATTGTGAAATCATGGTTTCAGCAATGGTTTTCTCAGCAAATAAAACCACCAAAGCCCAACTTGTTATCGATTTTTTAGATGTAGAAAACCAAAGCTTTTCCTACCAATGCCTTTATCTTAACGATTTTCTGCCACAAAAAAAATGGACAAAAATCGAATTCCTGGTCAAGGATCCCGAAGGTTACCACCCCGGAACTCAAATTGCCATCTATTTCTGGAATCCCGCAAAGGATGAGGTTTTATTTGTGGATGATTTGGGGATTTCCAACCTGGAATCTGGTAGAAGGCACGAATAACAAGCGTAATAAAACCATAAAAGCCTACCAGTCGGCCTCTTTTTTTGAATCATCATAATTTATGATGTAAAATTGCAGATTCTCGAACAAAACCAGTGTTTTGGACATGATCTGATCATTGAGTGTCCTGTATTTTTTCTTAAAAGAACGATCCTCTTCAAGAACTACATCTTCCAATGCGGTATATTGATAATCAATGAGTTTAAATTTATTTACAGTAATTTTCAATTTTGAATCTTTAACATTAATCTTAATATTTCCACAAATGACATAATAATTCTTTATTTCATTTTTGCGGTAACCATACGAATTTAAATATCTTCCTTCAATAAAACCTTCAGATGAATCTTTTACACTGATTACCAGGCTATTTTTTTGAAAATCGTCATTAAACCATTTTACTGTCCGATAAAAGATTTCGTCCCGGTTATAATTGTTTACCTGGATTACCGATGTTAATTCGATTAAACCGGTCCTTTCATCAACTATTAGTTCATCATAAGGCTTCACGCTGTTTTCCTGTGCAATCAGCATGGCTGGAATAAGAAGCACAAATATCAATGCAAATTTTATTATCATCTTTCTCATTTTATCAGGTTAGGTTATCCAATCCAAAAACTTAGTGATCAACTAAATGAATTGGAGAGCCAGAAACATTAAAATCAAGTTCTAATTCATCATCAATCAGAAAGGGAAAGTTTCGTTACATGACGGCGGGCCGTATTTTTGCTTGCCTCTGCCCGATGGTTTTGACGTTGAAGAACCGAAAAAACCAAAATTATCCAATTCGTAAACCAGTGAAATTTCATGAGTTGCACCAACAGTACGTCGTAAGCCTGATAAAACATAGTCGTAGCTATACCTCAGTTTTATTCTGGTACTTTCGCCAAAAGGCATATTAATTCCGATCATCATAATAAAATCGTTTACTGTTGAAAAGGTAAAACTCTGAGTGCGCAGCCAAAGGCCGGAATAAATATAATTTTTATACCCGTTTATTCCAATGGAGAAATTGCTCATCGTACCTTGCTTTTCAAAGAGAAAGGCTGGGTTGAGTTTAAACATTTTATTTTTCTTTGGATTTCTGTTCCTTGATTCACGGTTATTATCAAAAAGCATATCACCCATAATCACCAGTTTAAGAGGAAGTTTTGCCTCTTCTCCCTCAAAGGAGATATCAGGGTTGAATACATGCTGAACTCCTAAAGAAATTGTTCCGACAATACTTTCCATATTTTCGGCTGATTCACAATATCTGAACAAAATACCTGCTGAAAAATCGGGGTAATTTACCTTATCGTATGCACCATCATTAAAATAAGTATTATTTACTTTACCATACCTCGGGTCAAGCATATCACTAAAAACAAAGTCATCCCAATTTATCGACCTGTGAACAAAAGAAAGCCCCATGCCAAACTGTGTCAGAAAATTTTCGGCAGGATGTACCTTGGCTGAAGCAGTTAATGTGGCTGAGGTAGTTTTCACATTACCAAAACCATCAAAATTGGATTGAACAATCATTCCAAGACCGCCTGCGCCAGGCAAATTTGGCTCTGCAACATCCATAATAAAGGTGTAATTATCATAATTAGCCGGCAAATTATTCCATTGGTTCCGATAATTTAGTTTTGCTCGTAATCCCTGGTTACTGCCAGTATAGGCTGGGTTATAATAAATCGGATTATTATAAAACTGAGAAAATGTAGCATCCTGGCATGGTGACTTTTGCGAAGTGAGACAAAATAAAACCACCAACGCGATGAATGATTTGCTAAATATGCAAAGTTTAAAATTTTCTATTTTCATAGCTTTAGAATTTTTAGCTTGTTATCGAATTACTGTAACTATACCGGAAGTAAATTTTTTGCCATTTGGATCGAAATTGACAGCTTGCCCAGGCCAAATCACATTATCAAATTTCGCATAAGCCTTCCACAAATATGGTCCTGCTGGTACAAGTTCGTTTTTATACTTCCCATCCCAAAATTCATACGGACTTCCATGCTGTAATATGGATGACTGCCATAAAAGATTGCCCCACAAATCATAAACTTCAATTTGGTACTCTGTAATATTCTGGCCTTTTGGCAAGAAAACTTTAAATTCTGAATCGGGTGACACCGGGTTTGAGGGAGTGACTTCTTCAGGATCAAAAGCATTTGGAATAAATAACTGGCCTGCAATGTTATCCGGACACTCCGGAATATCAATAATGTAGTCTTTAATCCGAAGACAACCTGATGAATCGATAGCTTTAAGCACCAAATCATATTGCCCCGGACTACTGAATTCGTGCACTGCTGTATCCTGATTTACTGCATTGGAGCCATCACCGAAAGTCCAAAAATAGTCTTGTATCGAATTTCCTGACGGCAAAATATTGTCTGCCCAAAACTTGTATTCATTGCAAATTCCGGCATATTCGAATAAAATATTAAAGTCGAAAAACTCTTTAACATTAATAGTTTCGGTTAGTGTATCCTGGCAACCATTCTGATCCTGAACAACAAGCGTGATAATCTTATCACCAGGGGTTTCGTAAGTATGAATAATCGGGTTTTCGTGCGCATGCTGGTTATCTCCAAAATCCCAATGGACGATTTCGATGTTGCTCTCCGATTTATCTTCAAAATACACCTCACCATTGCAATAGTTACTTTGGGTGTAGTTGAACTTTACATCAGGTAGTGGCGAAACCTCAATGATTTTGGTTATTGAGTTTTCACATGCTGGAAGCGGAATTCCATCAATGGCAATATTAATGGTGAGCGTTACTGTTTTGGTTCCGGGAGTATCATATTTGTGTGAAACGATCACGGTTTCAGGAGAAACTGTTATTGGATCTCCATCGCCAAAATCCCAGGTCCGGCTTATTATTTCTTCATTAAAATAGGTGTATGAAAAATCAGTAAACCATGTTGGTGAAAAAGCACAGGATATCGAATCTTCGATAATAAAGAAGCGGACTTCAGGTTTTTTGCCGATCTTCAGTGTACGTGAATCAATTATTGTTGTATCACTGCATTTACCCAAACCGATTGCATTCAAATTAAATGTAATCGTTTGACCAACGTCGTTCAACGCCGGCTGATAAGAAGGTATTAAAATATCCGGATTAAGAAATACACCATTTCCACCGGTTTTAGTCCAGAATAAACTCCCGGAGCTATTAACCGAAGCACCCGAGATTACATAATTTGTTTCGGTTTCACAAATCGCATCATCTGGACCGGCGATGACTTGTGGCAATGGATCAACATAAACTGAAACACTTGATTGGTGAATTTCGGTGTTGCACATTCCTTTACCAAAAGCGGTAAGTTGAAGTACAACAGTTGTTGATTCATCTCCTGGTCCAGGTATGTAAGATGTATTTAGTTGAAGATCATCTGCACAGGATCCATTACCTGTAACTACATCCCATTTTACCGATGATGCGTATCTTGTCATTGCTTCGCTGAGCAGATACGGTGAGTTTTCACAGGTTGTGGCATTTTGGCCTGCATAAGCCATTGGTAAAGAATCAACTTGTAATTTTAAAACATCAAAGGCCTGTTCACCATTACAGCTTGCAGTGCCTGAAACAGTCAGTTTAAGGTCTATTGTTTTACCACCATCATCAAGTCCAAGGGTATAGGTAGTTATTAAGGCATTAGCGCTAAAAGAACCAGAACCGTTTGCAGTTGACCATTGAGGATTTGCTCCATAATCTGCTTTTGCGTCATTAATGTTATAAGAAAGACTATTCATGCAAATGTTAGCATCAGCACCAGCAAAAACTGCAGGCAAGCTATCGATGTAAATTGTCATTATGCTATCAAAAACTTCTGCAATACATTGCCCTGCACCGGTAGCCGAAAGCCTTAATTTTACTCCATCAATAAGTTCGGTATCACGTGGATCGGGAATATAAAATGGTGATAAGCTATTCTCATTGGTCAATTGCCCGAATCCCTGTCCGTTATGAATCATCCACCAGAATGAAGTGTAATTATTGAGTGATGCACCAATAATCTCAACAGGACCTGACGACAGACATGTTGAAATATCATTACCAGGGTAGATTGTTGGTACCGAATCAACAACAATCAAAGCAGGAATCGACATTACTTCCTCTGAAAGACAATTTCCTGTACCAAAAGCGCTAAGTATGATTTCAACTGTGCTACCTCCTTGCAAAGGATCGGGTGTAAAAGTGGTAATTAACTGATCAGGTGGACTAAAATTACCTAAACCATCCGATGTGCTCCATAAAAGAGTTGAATAATGTGAGGCTGTAGCATCAGAAATTTCCAGGCTTCCAGTCATACAAATTGCAGCATTGCTGCCAGCAAAGAGAACTGGCAGCGGAGCAATCTGTATGAGCATTTCGTCAGAAATCTGTTTTGATGTACAAGCATCAACTCCAAAGGCCGTTAACCTGAGTTTTACTGTTGTGCCGGCATCATCTGTAACAGGATGATAGTAAGTGTTAAGCACCGAAGGGTCGCCAATAATTCCGTTTCCTTCGACAACCTCCCAAAGCACGTCTTCCGTTGCGTTTAAAATGGTGGCTTCGATTAATTGATAATCTTCTGTTTCACAAGTAATACCATCTGAGCCAGCATCGGCAAATGGCATTGGATTAACAAAAATTATCAACTCATCAATAACTGGCTCATTTGTACATTTACCAATACCGCTTCCCTGAAGTTCTAAAATTACTCCTGTAACCAAGCCAATATCATCTATTGCAGGAACATATCCCGGATAATGATTTATCTGATCCGGGGGCAACAATTGGCCAAAACCTTGCTGGATTTGCCAGGTTGTATCACTGCTAAAAGCCATGGTATAATCAGTAATCCAAATTGTATCGCTCACGCAGATCGTATGATCAACTCCTGCATAAACCTGCGGTAGTGGATTAATCTGAATGTAAATGGTGTCAATATCAGCTTCATCAGCGCATAATCCGGTTCCATGTACAGTCAACTGCAACGCAACAGAAACAGGTAGGACGATTTGACTCGGATCAAGCAGGGAATAAACCGGATCAGGAATATTTGGATCGTTGAACTCTCCCAGTCCTGAAAGGTCAACCCATTGAGGTGTTGTAAAGTATAAAGACTGACTAAACAATTGAAAATTACCATTTGCACACATTATTGTATCTGGTCCTGCATTGCAAACAGGAAGCGGCTCGAGATGAATAATTACGCTCGAAGAGACCGGCTCCAAACTACATGGCCCAAATCCCATTTCAGTCAGCTTTAATGTTGCATCAACAGGGGCAGAAATACTTTCAGGAGAAATCAGTGTGTAAGTAGGATTCAGAATATTAGGATCACTAAACTGGCCAAGACCTGACAGGTCTTCCCAAAATGCTGAGGTTGAAAACCCATTGTTGGTATTACCTGTTAACAAATAAGACTGGGATGAACAGATCGTTGCATCTTCACCAGCATCAGGCTCCGGCAAGGGCACAATCTCGATCGTGACAAAAGAACTGTCAGATTGCAGCGAGCATTGACCTCTTCCTTGAGCAACAAGCAATAATTCGACAATTTCAACATCCTGGATGTCGTCGGTACAAAGAAATGAAGTATTGAGTTCAAATGAATTTTCAAATACACCAGCCGGGCCGCTGATTTGCTGCCATAAAACCGCGGAAGAAAAAGTTGTATCAGCTTCGAAAAGTAAATAAGGCAAATTTTCACAGGTAGTGCCGGGGTTTCCTGCAAAAGCAAAAGGCAATGTATCGAGGCTAACAGTAACTGTACCAACAACCTCTGATCCAGCACAAAATGGTGCTTCGGCATATTTAATGGTTTCCAGTGTGTAAACCGAAGGTGATTCAATAGGAAAAACAGTAATAAAGTAGGGTGCACCAGTTTCATAATCGAAAGTAACCGATTCGGGTATTCCGTTGTTGCAGGAATACCCGACCACCCAGGATTGATCGCCGGTAAGTGTAATCGGGATTTGGAGTTCTGATTGCTCACAGATTGTATAATCTCCACCAATTGTCGCTGTGGGCAACGCTAATTCCTGAACTACGATCTCATTATTCATAGGGGCTTCACATAATGGATCGCTTGTAAATTTACCCCTGATCAAATAACTACCTGGTCCTAATTGAGAAACTTCAGCCCATGTTAAATTGCTTCCAGTTCCTGGCTGTGGCGGAAATACTGGATTACTTAAATCGTCTTTATAAAGCTGGTATTCAACTCCATTTTGAGAATCTTCCAGAATTATAGTTACGGCTTCAGCATCACCGATGCAATATTTGGGATCGTCACAAACTAAATCGAAACCAGCAGGTCCATCGCTGATGATGACATTTCCATTCATTTCGGAATCGCATGAAGTAGGAATATTTTTGGCAGTTACTGAATATTCGCCGGGAGAAGAGAAAGTTCCAAAGGTAAATGATGAACCTGTTCCTTCGATGATAACATCATTATTATCGGGAGTTATTAAAGTATAGGTAATACCGGTTTCTGAATAATCAAGACCAATGTCAACTGGCGGACAATATTCGCCCGAAAGATATAAAACACCATTCTTAGTGGCTGTTACGTTGTATTTATCAGGAACCTGGTGAATTATTTTTTCATCAGCCATCCACATTTTACAACCATTTGCATTGATTGCCTGAACCCGATAGGTACCAGGCTCGAGTGGATTAACTACTGCAAAGACAAATGGGCCACTAATTAATCGGCTTTCCATTGCCAGGTACTGAGGATTACCCATTTTGTACAAATAATAATCAACGTTTGCTTCTGAGTTATTCATTCCGATCTGGATATCGTCATCAACACAGAGGAATCCACCGCCTCCGGGTGTTAACAAAAATGGAACCGGGGCATCTAAAACTGTCCAGTTATTAATCATTTCCTTGATACAACCATTATCGGCCGTCACATAATAATTACCCGGAAGACTCACCTCGTTAAAATATAAAGGAGCCCCATCGCCTATGATTGGTTGGGAGTATGTACTTGCTGTTTTCTTCAGTGTGTAGGTTACACCTGATTCTGAACCATCCAGATAAAACTTTACAGGCAGGCATAACGATTCTTCATATTTTAGCGCAAACATTGCTGGAGGAGTGGCTATTAAAACACTTCCTTCCATCCAGTTTCCGCAGGTTATGCCGGATGTATGTTCAATAACAGCTTCAATGGTGTAAGTTCCTGGATCGGATTTCAAACCAAAATTTACCTCACCATCAATTCCATCGTCAATTCCTGCAGGATAAGTAGTTCCCAGAAATTCACGCCACAAATAATAGGTAACATCTGTTTCAAAGCTATTAAGGTAGATTTCGATAGGATCACACCCGGCTGTACCTTGTGGCTGAACCGGATATGCTGTTGGTTCAGAAAAAATGGTAATGGAATTTTGCATCCACGAAAAGCAATTTGTAAGTTGATCGACAGCTTTAACATGATAAATTCCGGGAGTGTTGCAGACCCCAAAGTTAACCTCTCCCAAAGTACAATTCAATGGTCCGGATATTTGTCCCCATTCCCTGTTTCCACCTTTGGAGGATTCGAGAAACAAGTAATAATCAACATCCGGCTGACATCCATTAAGGACAATCTCCGTTCCAGGACATGAGTTAATTGGAGACAGTATAAATTTTGAAGGAAGTGGGCGGACTATGGTTTGCTGGTCGAAAAGAACTTCGCAAAGTGATCCTGAAGTTCTTTTAGCAAAAACCCTGTAATTACCATTTTGAGTAATTGTCGGAAAACAGATTGCTGAACCGGTTCCAGTTAATACCTCTCCGAAAGGATTACCATTTTTGCGTAGTTGATACATCACGTCAATCTCCGAATTTCCAAGGCAAATCTGATTTTCGCCTTCACAGAATGGATCCGAAGGAGTAACCTCATATTCGACAGGCAGTGGTTCGGCAATAATCAAACCATCCATTTGTCTTTCGCAAACTATTGAATTGTATTGGATTTTTGCTTTCACCGAATAGGTTCCTGAAATTTCCTGTGATTCAAAAAGCAAAGCATTACCAGTGCCCGGAACATCTGTTTGTACAGGATCAAGCTCTCCATCGCGATACAAATCGTAAAATGCACCATTCTGTGATGAGTTAAGCCTTGGAGTAATGGGCGTGCAATAATCGCCGGGTTGTTGTATGGATAATGAATATTTATTGGGAATAGAGCGAGCGAAAACCTCAGCGTTTCCATTCATCAGAATTTCGACACCTGTGTTTGGGTTTTGTGCTTTCACCGTGTAGATTCCGGCTTGATCGACGCACCACTGTATCGGTGTTCCATTCCCGGTTTTGTCAATCCCATTTTGATAAACATCATTTTTGAACAATTTATAAATTTTGCCAGGTTGCGAATTACTTAGCGAAATGTCAATGCATGATTGGCCATCGTTGCAAAACTCACCACTACCCTCAACAGTAATATCAAAAATCGTCGGCAATAGGTAAACCTGAATGGTGTAAGTGAACGGGTTTCCGGCGCAACCGCCAACTTCCGGAATAACTGTGTAAGTAACAAATGCCTCATCAGGTGGATTTGGTGAAGTTTCATCAATCATGATTGTCATCGGCGGCAAATCGCCTGTTCCATCCAAAATCCAACCTTGCAATTCGGGATTTGAAGCCACGCCGGACCAGGTATAATTGACCACACTACCAGTGACATCCGATTGAAAAACAACCTCCAGTGATGCTTCACCTGAGTTCATAGATTGATTACTGACGATGTTTGTAATATTTGCCACAGGATTTATGGTTACGGTCAAATCGACCGGAGCCCCTTCACAGTTTGTTGCAGGCGGACCAAAAGGAGTTATTGTATATTTTATCGTTTGAACAGTATTACAATTGTTGATCAGGATATTGCTGATAATATCTGAACCTGTTGGAGAATTTCCTGTTACACATCCACCGGTTACGTTTGTTGATACCCAATTAAATGTTGTACCCGGAACATCTGAAAGTGGCACATAATTTACAGCCTCACCCGAGCAAATCGTTTGCGCTGTTATAGAAGTTACCACTGGCACTGCAATTATCTGAATAAACACATCACCCGTTGCTATTTCACTGCTGCATGAAAGTGTTCCGTATGTTTCCAGGGTAAGGATTATGGTTGTTCCGGCATCTCCTGCTCCTGTTGTATAGGTTGGATTGAGCATTGCTGGATCATCAAGAGCCCCATTGCCGGAAGAAATTGTCCAAACCCAATCTGAAACATGGTTCATGGTTACATTGGAAACTGTGTAAGTTTGATCGAAACAAATTAAACCATTGTCACCAGCACTAATAATTTCTGGAAGTGGTTCGATAAGAATTGAAATAAAATCTGAAGCTGATGAAGCTGCACATACTGAAATTCCATCTACCTCAAGTTTCAGAATGATGATCATTCCTGCATCAGCCTGATCCGGAGAATAAGTTGGATTAGGAGTGGTTGCATTCGATAAGCTTCCATTTCCTGTTTCAACAGTCCACAAAAATGAAGACTGATTGGTCATCACAACATTTGGAATGAGATAAGTTTCGCTCAAACAAATTGTGCCGTCATCACCTGCATAAACCGTTGGCAGCGAGATTTCTTCAACTGCAACAATGTTATTCATCGTTGTCGGGCAATTTGGATCATTGGCAAAAACGGCCTCAACAAAGTATTCACCAGCGGTGATATTCTCCCAGGTAAGCGAAGAACCGGTAATTCCGTCTTTTGGATTCCCTTCGGCAATATTTGGGAGTTTGTAAAGCTGGTATTTAACATCATCCTGAGAATTATCCAAAGTTAGTGTAACGCCATTTTCGCCTTCACAATAAGCTGAAGGCAGCGGCCCTGAAAGGTTGTATTTCTGTGGGGGCAAACCGATAGCAAAACCACCAGTCATTTGTTTTTCGCAAGAAGGAAAATCAGGATGCCGGGCATAAACAATATAGGATCCCGGATCGCAAACCGGATCAAAAAACATTGGGTTTCCTGTTCCCGGGTATGCTGCGCTTTCGGTACCAAGCGTTGTATTTCGGATGTAATAATTGATGTTGAGCTGTGAACTGCTAAGTGTCGGATTAACGCAGGGGCAATAAGTTCCTGGTAAGGGAGCGACAATAAAGGCAGTTGGATATGAAATAATTTCATAGCTTCCGGTCATCTGGCTCCAGCATTCTGCTTCGGGATGATTAAATCTGGCCTTCACGGTGTAAACCCCGGTAACATCTCTTTCTCCGAATGAAAGCGGAAATCCTGTTCCTATAACCGAAGGTTCTGCCTGAAGGTCTTTGTAAAGAAAGTATTCAACCCCTGATTCAGAACCATCCAGGATAATCTCCTGGGAACCGCATCCGGTGCCGTTAGGTGTGAGGTTAAAAATATCCGGTGCTGCTTTGATGATGGTTGAATTTAGCATCCAGATTTCGCATTCGCTATCATTTTTAGCAACAACAGAATAGGTTCCCTCATCCCACCAGGCACCAAAATTTATATTAACTTCTCCAGGGATTCCAACAAATGGTCCTGCTAAGTAAATACTTTTTGGTTGCTTTGCGTTGTCTTCAAAATAAAGATAATATCTCACCCCGGGTTGCCAACCATTTAAAATAATATCACAGAGTCCGGGGCAACAAACTTCTGGAGTAACTTCAAACTGTAAAGGTGTTGGATTAACTACAACAATATCCGAAAGAAACGAGTCGCAAAGCCAAACAGGATCATTGGCAAGAACACGATAATTTCCTGGTAAAGTTGTTTGCTCAAAATAAATCGGATCACCATCGCCAACATGTAATGCCCCGATAGGATCATCATTCAGCCAAAGCTGATACTCGATTCCTGGTTGTGAGTGTTCAATAAACAACGTTACTCCAACACAAAGGATACCACCGGGTTTAATAGGATAATCTTCTGGCAGCGCATGAACATTCAGATATCCTTGCATCATTTTCTCGCAAAGAGTGCTTAAAACTTGTGCTTCGATTGTATAGGTCCCGCCAATTAACTGCTCTTCAAAGATTAGAAAACCAGGCAACCCGTTTCCATCAAGTTGCCCAACATTCTGACCATCCCTTTGTAAGTAATATCTAACACCTGCTTCTGAACCGCTTAATAGGGGTACAACCGGTGCACATCGGTCATCCTGGGGAACCAGTGAAAATACTTCTGGCAAGGGATTTACTATAACTGCTACCTGCCCAAGCATAATTGCCTGTACCATATTAGACTGATTGATTCCGATTATTGAGTAAATTCCTGATCCGGAAACACCATTCCATTCTAAGGGGTTGCCGGTACCAATTTGTTCTTGCTGTACAGGAATTGTTCCATTTCTAAGTAATTGATAATTTACCCCAAGTTGAGATCCTGACAAATAAACAGAGGATGTTCCGCCATCACAAACCTGTCCCCCACCTGTAACATTAAATAAAATGGGTTGTTGCTGAACATAAATTTTGTATTCAAAACTTACACCCGGGCAATCACTAATTGTAGGTGTAATGTAAAACGTAATAATGCAGGTTTCCGGCCCATTTGGATCAATAATTTCAATTTGCTGAGAAGGTAAAAGATTTCCACTGTTGGGTGTGGTGTAGCTTAATAATCCGGGACAATCATCGCTGGAATTCCACAAGAATGATGAGCCAGCAACGTCAGATTCAAAAGTTACATCAACACTAAACTGCCCTGAAACAACTGTTTGCTGACCGATTAGGTTAGTAATATTCGAAATGGGATTAACTGAAACCGCTAATTCAAAAGTTGAACCTTGACATAATGTTGGTTGGGGTCCTTTTGGTGTAATGTAATAAATGATTGTTTGAACTGTATTGGACGAGTTAAACAAAACATTATCAATTATTCCGTCTCCGGCATTATTACCCGTAATAAAGGGATTATTTCCAGAACTCCAGGTAAACTCCGTACCAGGTATATCGGCTGTTGGCATGTAATCAACGGATTGCCCTGAACAAATCATTTTTAATGTAGAACTATTAATAACAGGCATTGCATTAACCTGCACCGTTACATTACAAGTTGAAGTGTTGGCTCCATCATCAACCTGCACATTGTAAATATTAACACCTAAGTTTGGCGGAATGTGTGTAATAGATGCGCCTGAAACTGTGCCTCCTCCCGGGAGTGACCATGTAAAAACATAAATACCTGAGCCACCAGTTGCACTGGCGTTGAGGATAATTTGATCACCAAGACAAATTGCTGTCTGATTTGCCGTGGCAGTGCATTCAAGTAATTCACCAAAAACTGTAACATTGGTGCAATCTTCTTTCCAACAGCTAGTCAAATTATCTGTCACTTTTAAGCAGAAAGTGATCAAATTGGGTGGGGCGAAAAGATTGACAGTTTCAACTCTTGGAGTTCCTTGCCCGGAGGCGATTTTATCCGCAGGAGTCCATAAATAAGTAAAATCACCAGAACCACCAAAAGCCGTACCATTCAATGTTACATGACCTCCATTGAAAATCTGTTGATTAAACCCTGCATCGACTATTGGGTTTTCATTAACAATAATTTCGATGGTGTTACTGATTTCCTGATTACAATTTGCAGGTACAGGCAATGGAGCATTTACAATTCTCCGATACCTTGTTGTTTCATTGAGTGGTGGAGGAATGAAGTTTTGACCTGTCCCACCTGCATCAACCCAATTCCATAGCGGTGCTACAGCTTTTTGCCACAAATATTGCAATGCCAGTGAATGTCCCGTTTGGGTTGGAATAGAACCGATAAAAGCACCAGGGGAGTCACCTTCACAAATTTCAGGGTCAGGATGTGAAATTGTATTATTCTCAATTATTCCATAAACGTTTACAGTAACATAATTGCTGATATCCTCGCAAAAATCAGAAACTGAAAAAACTTTCCTTCGGTAACATGTTTTAAGATTTAGAACTCCAGGAGCAAAATCTTCTAAATCGTTTGCACCACCAATAGCAGGACCCCATGAATTGGGATTGTCACAATCGGTGCTCTGTTGCCAAAGATAAACAAACGTACCATCGCCGCCAGATGGCTGATTTCCATCGAGTAAAACCGGTATTTCTCCGGAACAAATGTGTTGCGTTGGTGTCAAAATATTATTATTAGTGATGGCTGGATGCACAATGAATACGATTTCTTCTGAAAAAGACTCGCAGCCTCCCGATTTTACTTTCCTCCGAAATTTCGTCGGGTTAGCACTAAATGACTGCAGATAGTTCAGATCGGGTGTGTTGCCTCCAATTAATTCCCAATTGCCGATAGTATTAATTTGCCAGGTGTATTCATAATTATTGTCTCCGCCAGTAAGCGAAGGATTTGTCGTTGGAGAAGTTCCAGTTAAAGGTAAACTTAGTGTCATTCCTGCACACAATTGAAGATCATCGCCATATTCAATGTTGTTATTAGCAACATCCGGACTTATTGTAAAAAGCAAAGTCTCTGGTAGCGAAACACCACATTCATTTGTTGCAACAACAGTAATGTTGAAGGTACCCTGGGCATTAAATGTTATTGTAGGATAGGCAAGAGTATTGTTATTGAAAACGGGACCAACAGGATTTGAAGTCCATAAATACTGTGTGATAGGGCTTAGGTTGTCAAAATAATTAATTTGACTGGCATTTAACGTAAAGACGCCCGTTCCGCAAATCATATTATATTCGCCAACAACAAAATCTACTTCTGGCACATCTTTAACTACAATAGTAATTGGTTCGGAAAAACTAACCCCACAGGATAAATTATTACTGGAAGTCTCGGCTCTTAATTCAAGAGTGTAAGTGCCGGTTTCGTAAAAATTGAAATGCGGCTCCGCGCTATTAGGACCGGTTAAATCCAGGTATTCAAAACCATTACCTCCACTAACAATCCATTGATAATGAATATTAGCGCAACCAATTGCTGTTGATGTATTGTTTGGTGTAAAATCGAAAGGAACGCAACCGGAAGCTTCGTTTAAGGTGAAGGTAGCTACTGGAGCATTTTGCACGCATACATTCCTAACAGATACATTTGCTCCGCAATTACCATTAATCCCCTGAGCTGTGTGCGCAGTCAGAGTAACCTGATAAACTCCTGGGTTTTGATATGTGTGAGTGGGGTTCAGCAGTTGTGAGGTGGTTCCATCTCCAAAATCCCAAAAATAATTGGTAATTTCTTGAATAACATTACCCGTGATTAAGCAACCAACATTTGTGAAATTATCAAAAGTATTAGGCGCCCCAACACAGAGATATATATTCCCGGGTCGTGGAAAATCAATTAGCTCAAAATCGGCTACCGCAGCTCTTGAAATCTTAATTCCGCCAACTGTATAGGGCACACTGCTACATGGATTACCAACATCAACATTCATTACGAATGCGTTATTAGGATTCCCACAAGACGATGTTTCGTAAATATGTTCTACAACGCAAAATCCATTAGGGTCAGGTGGTGGTAAAGTTTCCTGCGTAAGCTGCAACCATGTCCCATCCCCGAAAGTAAAATCGTACAATGTTCCTGGAGTGTTTCCATAAACATTATCGCTCATTTTAAATTGAACAGGGTATGGTGTACATCCCTCCAACTGGGATGTATTCATGCTCATTAAAGGGTTTGAACCATTATAAACATTGTAAACTCTTGTATCAACGCAACCATTTGTCCCTAAAACTCTCATCGTCAAAGGAAATGATCCTTTAGATAAATAGGTGTGTTGAGCAGACATAAATGCAGGCCCTAAAGCAATGAAGTTTCCTGTTCCTTCCCAATCCACCCAATAATTTTCATTAGTTGCAATGGTAGTCGAAGTGTTTGTAATGGTCAGATTGAATACGGCTGATTGATCAGGGTCGCAGTTATTAAATGGACCGTACAGACCACTTCCTGAAATTTTTGCATCCGGTCTTTTTGTCACAGTTACATCCTGTGTCAAAAATCCCAAGCATCCGTTGTCGTCTGTAACATCGAGAGTGACTGAGAATGTTTGCTGACCAACTCCAAAAGCCGGAAAAACATGTATGGGACTTTCTTCAGTAGAAAAAGGACTCCCATCTCCGAAATTCCAGCTAAAGGTGTAAGGTAAGGTTCCTCCCGAGGTTTGATTATGAAACTCTACTGTTGAGCAATTGTCTATATTCCCGAATAAATACTCTGGTGTAAAAGCAACAACTGGATTTGTAAACTGCTGAATGAAAACACTTCCATTCATATCTATTGAACATGAAAAGCGACTACCTGTAGCTTTGTATTCGCCAGGGACATCGAAGCTTCCAAAGCTGATAAGGTTACCATCGCCAACTTTTGTTGCGACAGTACTTCCATTTCTGAGTAAACGATAGGTAATGCCGGATTGGCTTCCATCTAAGCCAATTTCATATTCTTCAGGTAAACCAGAGCAATAACCACCTCCCCCAGTTACATTAAATTTCAATTCAGGATAAGCAGCAGTTTGAACAGAAGTCGGATTGGAGGTAAAGGGGGGAGCCTCAACCATAAACCTGTAACTACCTATTGTGTGTATTCCATTAAACCAAACTGTTTCTCCGTTACCTTGAACTGGGGCTACTGTTTGCCATACCGCATTAATCAGCTTTTGGAGATTATACTCGGTTCCCTCCAAAGTATTCGTCACACCCAATTGAAGCCCTGGATTGCCGACGCAATATCTGAAATTGGATGGGTTACTAATTAAACCTGGATTTTGCGCTTGAATATTTAAATCTTGAAAAAAAAACAAAATCGTTAATGCACTTATAAAAGTTAAATATTTCATAAACAAAAATTTAGTCATGATAAATGTGTCTTGATAACTACTTGATTTGCATCTACACCCTTTGTTTGTAAAATCAACAATTAATTATTTGAATCTTTACAATATGGATAATAGATGCATTTGGTTTGAAGAAGCCTGCAATCGAATCAGGTTCATTCCAAAATATTACTGCCCAATTTTTTTTAATCTCTTTCCAACTTAATCCATCTGTTTGTACGCAGTCAAAATATTCAATCTTAATTTTAACTCCGAGAGGTACTGTTCCTGCGCAATAATGGCCATTTGCAGGATCTGTAATTAACGTTACCTGTCCGAATGATTTTGCGGCGGCCACTAATATGATAAAAACCAAAATTGAAATGGGTACAAAATTCTTCATATTCTTTCTCCAAACATTTTTATTGTGGTGTAAGATTTGATTTCTCAAAATAAAAAGGCTAAAAGTAAATTATCATTTTACAATTTCCAATTACAATGAGAATTGCACACATTTAAATGAGAGATTCAAAAAACCAAAAATGTACGATATCTTGAAGGAACGTATGCTTATATCGAAGGAACGTATGCTTATATCGAAGGAACGTGTTTCTGCGTTTGCAGAAATTTATTCTGATTCCAAATAATTTGGGGGTCGAAATCCATAAAAAAAGGTAACCGAATCACCGATTACCCTTTGAAATGTATTAAAACTGATGAATTTTAGTCGGTCAATCCAGTATCTTCATCGCTGGCTTCCGGACAATCTTTACATTCGAGGCTGCGGTTGTACATCAACATGGCACGGTTGCTCATACCCATGCTCGAAAATCCGCCGTCGTGGAAAAGGTTTTGCATGGTAACTTTTTTGCTCAGATCAGAAAAAAGCGTGATGCAGTAATCGGCACATTCATCAGCGGAAGCATTGCCAAGTGGCGACATACGCTCGGTAAAGTCCATCAGCCCATCCATGCCCTTAACACCACTACCGGCAGTTGTCCGGGTTGGTGATTGGGAAACAGTATTAACCCTGACTTTACGTTCGCGACCATAAATGTAGCCAAAACTGCGGGCAACCGATTCGAGCAATGCCTTGGCATCAGCCATATCGTTGTAGCGGTAAAGCGTACGCTGTGCGGCCACATACGACAAAGCCAGCACGGAGCCCCACTCATTGATAGCATCATGTTTATAGGCCGCCTGAAGCACCTTATGAAATGAAACTGCCGAAACATCCAGTGTTTTCAAAAAATATTCATAACTCAGGTCATTGTATGGCCTTCCCTTTCTAACGTTCATCGACATACCGATGGAATGAAGAATGAAATCGATTTTTCCACCAAAATGTTCCATGGTTTTAAGAATCAATTGTTCAAGGTCTTTTTCGCTGGTGGCATCAGCCAAAATAACGATGGAACCAGTTGCTTTTGCTAGTTCATGAATCTCACCAAACCTTGTGGCCACAGGTGTATTTGTCAAAACAAATTGCGCACCTTCTTCATGCGCTCTTTCGGCCACTTTCCAGGCAATCGACAAATCGTTGAGTGCACCGAAAATGATGCCTTTTTTACCTTGTAATAAATTAAATGCCATATTATCAATTATTTAGTTATTTATCTTTTGTAATATTCTGCAAAGTAAACAAAATCCTGAAAACGAAATGCCGTTTTTCACATCTAATTAGTTAAATATGTTAACTGAGGTTTTGTTTATCGTAATCCTGCCAACTCATAACTCTCCAACAACTGCTGACTGGCAACTGCCCCCCCTACACCTTACGACTGCCGACTGGTGACTGCCAACTGTTGACTCCCCCCTTACGCCTTACGCCTTACGCCTGGCGACTTCCGACTTCCGACTTCCGACTTACGACTATTCTCAATTATTTAACAGTTCCCGTGCAGTTTCCAAAGCTGAATTACTGATTTTAGAATCGCTCAGCATTTTGGCTATTTCGTTGATCCTGCCAGCTTCAGGAAGCATTTTCAGAAAGGTTTTTGTATTTGTTTCATTCATCTCTTTATAGACGAGGTAATGATGATTTCCGCGGGCAGCAATCTGTGGCAAATGCGTGATCGCAATAATTTGCATTTTTTTGGCCATGTCCTGCATGATCGAGCCCATTTTTCCGGCAATTTCACCAGAAACGCCGCTGTCGATCTCATCAAAAATAATGGAAGAGAGGTATTTCTTTGTCGCCACAAGCGATTTCACGGCAAGCATTAACCTGGATAATTCGCCGCCGGAAGCAACTTTGGAGATTTCACGTAACTCGCCGCCCTGGTTAGCGTTGAAAAGAAACCTGACTTTATCGAATCCATTCTGCGTGAGCGCATCTGATTTTTCGATTTCGACTCTAAACTGTGCCCTCGGCATTCCAAGACCTTCGATAATTTCAAGGATTTGCTTTTCGAGCATGCCGACAATATTCTTACGGTTATCTGAAATTATGATGGCATCGGAATGAAGCTCTGCCGACAACTTTTGAAGCGCTTCATCAGTTGCTGCAATCTTATTTTCCAAAGAAGAATAATCGTGCAGTTCGCGCTCATAGTTATCTTTTATCCTGAGTAAACCCGAAATATCAGCCACTTTGTGCTTGGTTTGGAGCAGATAAATCAGGTTGATGCGCTCGATGAGCTTAGCTGTTCGTTCGGTATTTACCTCGACTTTTTCTTCAAGTTTTGCCAGTTCGGCGGCAATATCTTTTAAATCGATGGTATCGATTTCAAGGCGATCGAAAAGGCCGCCTATTTCGCCAAAAAACGATTTGATTTTTCTTAGTTCGTTGATGAGGTTATTCATCGAAGCAAGAATTCCATCCTCGGTACTCATGATCCCGACAGCATTACCGAGGCGGGTTTTTATCTCTTCGGCATGTGTTAAAATTTCCAGCTCATGTTCGATTTCTTCCTGCTCATGTTGCTTCAGCCTTGCAGTTTGCAATTCATCAAACTGAAATTGTATAAAGTCCTGCTCTTTTCGTGCTTTTTCTTCGGCAGCTTTTAACGTTTCGAGTTCATAGCCAAGCTTTTTATAGTTATCGAATTTTTTACGATAATGGTCAAGAATATCCCCATTTCCGGCAAGTCCATCCACAACTTCCATCTGAAAATCGACATCGCCAAGGGTAATGGTTTTGTGTTGGGAATGAATATCCAGAAGTTTTTCGGCCAGTTCGGATAAAAGGTTAAGATTAACGGGGGTATCGTTGATAAAGGCTCTGGATTTTCCTCCCGGCAATATTTCACGCCGAAGTATGGAATGATCCTGAAAATCGAGTTCATTTTGGACGAAAAAGTCATCAAGACCCAGATTAACAACATCAAAAATGCCTTCAACAACGCATTTGGCTTCTTTATCCATCAAGGATTGAAGGTCGGCCCGCTGCCCTAAAATTAATGACAGGGCGCCAAGAATGATGGATTTTCCGGCACCGGTTTCGCCTGTTATTACCGAAAATCCTTCAAAAAAATCAACCTGAAGGTTTTCGATGAGTGCAAAATTGGTAATTGATAAATGTTTGAGCAAGTTTTAACTATTTAGCATTTTAAAGGTGGCAAAAATAGGTAAAAAGGATGATTAAGCCGAAAGGAGAAATCAGCAGAATTATTGACCTGTGGTTAGAATTTTTTGATATTCGCTGGCTTTTGAAGCATCAATTTCCGAAAGGATATTCACAGCTTTGGTTTTATCCATCGGGGCTGCCTGCGAAAAAATGTTGATCATCTCTTCGCGCTTGGCGTCCATCACAAACTGAAGGAGGTACAATCTTGGCTTTTCGCGATAGGCCTTCTGTAACATCTCCAGCGCATTCATCACACCCTGCCGGCCTTTTTCCATATTTCCCTGCATCAGGTCGAGGCCTTTACGGTGATACTCGTACATTGCGCGACGAATGTCGGCATAGGACGAATTGTTGAGGTTTTCGCTAAGCCAGTAACGGTTTTTCATTCCTTCGAAAGCCTTCCATCCCTTTTCGCGTGCGCCCTGAGCTGAATTCACAATAGTCGATGCTTTTTCAAAATAGGGCGATCCCCCCAACATGCTGTATGAATCGAAATCGAAACCAAGAAAAATATAAATGTAATAAGCTATGGTAGAAGTAAGGTTGGATGAAAACGTGCTTTCATTAAAATCGAGCGATTGCCCCTCCTGCCATTGAAAATCGAAATCGTTATCAACATAATTGAGCAGCGTCGAATTGTAGGAAGTGCCGTAAACAGGCCGGCGTAACACAAGATTAATCTTACCTTTAAATTCGTCCGACGAAATCTCTTCGGTTATGGTGATGGCAATGGTACATTCGATGCGCTCATCGATGGTGTAGGAATACTGCGTCCAGTGTTTTTCGTTGATAAATTCGTATAATCCTTTGCGCAGTTCCTGAAACTTTTCCTTGTTGGTTTGCTGAATTTGCGGAGCCGAAACCTGAACCGAGCAGTTAAATTCCTGAGCTTTAAGTTTTAGGTTTGATGAGAAAACAAAAAACAAACATATTCCAATGATGATGTTTCGCATATTAAATTTTGATTTCTGCAAGCTTATTTCAGGAGTTAAAATTATTTAATCAATTCCGATATCCTATCTAAAATATCACTGGCGACTTCGGTTTTGGGTTTTAACGGGTAATCATTCTGATTTCCTGATTTATCCAAAATACTGATTTTGTTGGTATTCACACCAAAACCCGCCCCGGGATTATTTAGTGAGTTCAAAACGATAAGATCAAGATTTTTATTTTGCAACTTCTTACGGGCGTTTTCGATCTCCTGATCCGTTTCCAGGGCAAACCCAACTAAAATCTGATCTGCTTGTTTCAATTTTCCGGCAGCGGCAAGAATATCTTTTGTTGGAACCAGGATAATGGACTTCAAAGCATGCTCCTTCTTAATCTTATGATCAGATTTTTTCTCTGGTGTAAAATCAGCCACAGCAGCCGCCATGATCGTAATCTGGCTTTCAGCGAAAGCTGCGAGTGCTGCATCGTACATTTCTGATGCAGAAACAACATTAATTAACCTGATATTGGGATGGCTGATTGTGAGATTAACAGGCCCGGAAACCAATGTAACTTTAGCGCCGCGCTCTGCAGCTTCGATGGCAAGGGCGTAACCCATTTGTCCGGATGAAAAGTTACCGATAAATCTTACAGGATCGATGTATTCGTAAGTTGGACCAGCCGTAATCAGGATATTTTTACCCGACAGATGCTGCTTTTTATTAAAGTATTTTGTAACTGCGTCAAGAATATTCTCGGGTTCTTCCATTCTGCCAGCGCCACAAAGCCCGCTGGCAAGTTCGCCAACCTGCGGCTCGATGAGTTGATGTCCAAATGATACTAATTTCTGAACATTTGCTGCCGTGGTTGGATGCTTGTACATGTCGAGGTCCATGGCAGGCGCGAAAAAAACGGGGCACTTGGCCGAAAGATAAGTTGTTACCAACAAGTTATCAGCCATTCCCGAAGCCATCTTACTTAAAGTGGCAGCCGAGGCAGGTGCAATAATCATCAGATCAGCCCAATTTCCCATGTCAACATGGCTATTCCAGGTCCCGTCAACTTCATTAAAAGGAAAAGTAAAAACGGGTCGTTTTGATATGGTCGAAAGTGTTAACGGAGTAACGAAATCCCTTGCATTTTCGGTCATGACAACCTGGACTTCAGCGCCTTCCCTGACGAAAAGCCTTACCAGCAAGGGAATTTTGTAAGCAGCAATGCTTCCTGTTATCCCGATTAATATTTTTTTTCCTTTAAGCAAAGTTTACTCAAATGATTTGCCTTCAAGCTTGGCAGCTTCCCTTGAAGGATTCCTGTAATAAATCTGGTCGTTTAAAAATTCATGTACCGCAATTAAAGTTGGTTTCGACAACTTTTCATAAAATTTGGCAATTTCGATCTGTTCACGGTTTTCAAATACTTCCTCGAGGTTATCATTTGAAGTAGAAAACTCAGAGATTTTTTTATTCAGTTCTTCTTTAACCTCTAAAGAAATCTGGTTTGCCCTTTTTGATAAAACTGCACATGTTTCGTAAATGTTTCCAGTACCTTTGCTAAAGTCACGCATTCTGCGAGTTACAGCAGTGGTGTCAGATTTGAGTTTTTTGTAATCCATGATATTTATAATTTTATTGTATTTGCTGTTGTTCAAAATTCTTTAATTCCTTCACGACTTTATCTCTCATCGTTTGTACTTCTTTAAAGTACTTACTTTCGGGATAAAGCGAAATAAAATCGAAATAGGCCTTCACAGCCGATTCGTATCTTTCCTTTTTCTTTTCGGGGATGCTCTTCATGGCGTAATTGTAATACGATTTAATAATCCGGTAGAGTATTTCTTCTTTGAAATCGGTATCAGGATAAGCTTTCAGCATATTTTCGTACGAAACGATAGCAGCCTGAAAGTCTTCCATCTTATAATACATATTAGCAATATTGTAATCCTTTAACTGCAGTTTGTACCTGAGTTCGTCCAGTAGCAAGGTTGCCTGCTTTGCACGCTCACTGTAAGGATATCTGTTAATAAAAATCTGCAATTCATTAATTGCTTCTTTGGTAATGGTCTGGTCCAGGCTGTATCGCGGGCTGTCGAGATATTTACAATACGCAGCCATAAAAATGGCCTCTTCTACCGATGCACTGTTTGGAAAACTCTGTGCGAACCTGCCGAAATAATAGCTTGCCATCACGTTATCGTGCTCATTATAATAACAGTAAGCATAATAAAAATATAATTTCTCAGCTTTATTTGTTCCTCTGAAAACCGGAATTAACCCGTCGAAAAGTTGCAAAGCTCGGTAATAATCGCCCTTTTCATAAAATTCGACAGCTTTTTCATATTTCAACTCGTTGTCGGTACTTTTAAGCATTTTTTGATACTTACTACACGAAACCAGCATGATAAAAGCAATAATGGAGAATAAAAACAAGGAATTTCTAACCATGGCGCAAAACTAATACATTTAATGGAATTGATAACGTGAGGGTTGATCAAATATTTTCCGGCAGTCACAAGCCTTCTGTTATGATGCAGCCAAATCACTTAAATTTTGATTCAATTTTATTATCAAATGAATTAGTTATAGTTTTGCACAACTTTTTTAAAAAAAAATTATTGATATGGATATTTTTGAAAAAATCTCTGCCAATTTTGGCCCACTAGGCAAATACAGCCAGGAAGCGTTCGGGTATTTTATGTTCCCAAAACTCGAAGGCGAATTAGGCCCACGCATGAATTTCCTGGGTAAAGAAAAGTTAAACTGGAGCATCAACAATTATCTTGGGCTGGCTAACCATCCTGAAGTCAGAAGAGTTGATGCCGAAGCAGCAAAAGAATGGGGACTGGCCTATCCAATGGGTGCCAGGATGATGTCGGGTCATACCAAATATCATGAACAATTGGAGCGCGAACTTGCAGCTTTCGAGAAAAAAGAAGATGCATTCCTGCTCAATTACGGATATCAGGGCATGGTTTCGATCATCGACTCGCTGGTTGACCGGAAAGATGTAATTGTTTACGATTCGGAAGCTCATGCCTGCATTATTGACGGCTGCCGCCTGCATTTCGGAAAAAGGTATGTTTATCCTCATAACAACATCGAAAACCTTGAAAAGGAACTTACCCGCGCTGAAAAGTTGACCAGCCAGACCGGTGGCGGTATTTTACTGATCACCGAAGGCGTTTATGGGATGTCGGGCGATCTTGGAAAATTGAAAGAAATTGTAGCTTTAAAAAAGAAGTTCAATTTCAGGATTCTGGTAGACGATGCTCACGGTTTTGGAACCATGGGAGCAACTGGCAGAGGCACTTCCGAACATTTGGGTGTTATGGACGACATTGACCTTTATTTTGGAACTTTTGCCAAAACAATGGCAGGAATCGGTGGTTTCGTTGCCAGTAACAAGGTTATTATCGATTATCTGAGATACAATCTTCGTTCGCAGATTTATGCAAAAGCATTGCCAATGGCCATGGTTATTGGTTCGCTTAAAAGGCTCGAACTGGTTCAGACCGAAACAGGGCTTCGTGAAAACCTTTGGAAAATCGTGGCAAAACTTCAAAACGGCCTCAAAGAAAAAGGTTTTGATATTGGAAATACTGAATCGCCTGTAACGCCTGTATTTTTCCAGGGGGGTGTTCCTGAAGCCATGCAAATTACTTTTGATCTTAGAGAGAACTTTAATATTTTCTGTTCAATCGTTTCTTATCCGGTAATTCCGAAGGGTTTGATCATGCTCCGCCTGATCCCAACAGCCGTGCACTCGTTCGAAGATGTTGATTACACCATCGATGCATTCTCAAAAATTAAGAAAAACCTTGATGAAGGTAAATATTCATCAGGTGAAATGGTGAATGCACAGGATTTTATGTAAATTACTTTTATTGCGATAATCAGAAAAACCCATGACAACTTCATGGGTTTTTCTATATTTGCAACTCATTTTTCAGGTAACAAAACAATATGGATGAATTACTCGACAGAAACAAACGAACAGTCTCAAACTTTATCACCATCATTCTTAATTCGACCGCCTATTTTATTCTCTCATTTTACTTCATGTACCTCCTCGGTCAACTGGCTGTGGCTGTTGCTGCCATGCAATTCGACTACACCAGTGTCCTGTATTATCACAAGCTCGTTTATACCATCGACACCTATTCCTGGACACCTGATGCCGTAAAACTTCTATTCAGCCTTGCCCCAGTTTTATCATTGATTGTTGGTGTCATTTTTTTCTTTGTTTATTTTGGAATGACCGAAAATACCATGAAATTTAAAGTTTTCTTTTTGTGGTGTTTCATTCATGGAGTAGTTTGGTTTTTTGGCGCTGTACTTGCCGGAACCCTTCTGGATAAAGGATTTGGTTATGTGGTGATGTACTTTTACCTGCTGGATACCGGGAAACTGATTATTTCGCTGCTGTCGATTGCAATAATGCTGTTTATTGCAGCTTACAGCACCAGAGGCTTCCTGTTTTCGGCTAATTCATATTTTATGGAGCTAAACGAACATAACCGTACCTTCTTTGTTTTTGCCCAGATAGTGGTTCCACTCATCGTTGGCACAGCCATCATTATTCTTTCCAAAATCCCTAAAATTAATTTTTACGAATTATTCATCCTGCTTACCTACGTTTTGATAATGATACCGGTACTTTTGAGGTATAATACTTTTCCAACTTTGTATTTTGAAGAATTTCCATTTAAGATTTCGTTAGATAAAACCGGAATTCTTATGGCTGGAATTGCACTCGTGTTAATCCGCGTTGTGCTTGAAATCGGAATCCCCCTGGGTTAGTCAACCCCATAATAGTGACTGATCATTTTGCTTACGAAGTATTCAACCGGGGCGTAATCGTCGGTAAGCAATGAAATTTCACCGGGAATATTTAACTCAATTTTATTGGCTAGAAAAGCACCGAAAAGGCTATCCTGGCTCATTGGTGCAGTATTGATCTGATTATTCCTGAAAGCAATCAACATGATATTCTGAACCAGCGTGTCATTTTTTGGATCGGCAACAGCGAAATATTCAACTTTTGGAAAAACCTCCCGGAATGTTTTCGCCTCTGATAATAGAAATTCGTTGCTTTTATGCCTGATTGAAGAGATAATATTTACGATAACCAGCCCATTTTCGTTTAGTGCGTTGTATTGATGTTGAACAAATTCGAGGGTGGTGAGCTGAAATGGCAGCGTAAACTGCGAATTAAAAACATCAATAAAAATGGCATCATATTTTTTGGTGTTGTGATTGAAGAATGTGCGGGCATCTTCATGGAAAATTCCAAGCTTCGGATTTTCGACCAACCCGAAATGTGCTTTTGCCAGCTCAGTAAGCTGCGCATCAATTTCGACAACATCAATTTCTTTTGACGGGTATTTTTTGATAAAATGCTTTGGATAAGCGTATGCTGAGCCTCCTATCATCAAAGTTTTTCGAAAATCAGGGTTATAATATGAAACCAGATCGTAATATTTCAGATATTGAAAAACCAGCCCGTCATCATCCAAAAACATGGCTGAGCTGCGTTCGTCGTTAATCCTCATAATCTTCACAGGTTTACCTGTTTTCGAATCTTTGGTGTCATAAATCATCACCCGGTTGTATGAAGTATCGACATCAACATAACTTTGATTTTTTAAAACCGACCGCTGATAAAAATAAATATTTACCACCAAAAAAATGACTGCGAATATTACCTCAATCCATTTTTTAATCGAAACAAAAATCAACAGCGCGCATGCTATCAGGACTAACGAAATAAAATAAACCAGGCTTGAGGAACCGAAAGCAGGAATCAGGTAAAAACCGGCTGCAAAAGTCCCGGCGATACTCCCTATAGTCGAAATCGCATAGAGGTTTCCCGCAGTCGAACCGGTTTTTTCGAGAACCTGGAGTTTGAGTTTCACGCCAAAAGGCGAAACCATCCCCATAAAAAAACTGCCGGGAGCAAATAAAACAATTGATGAAACTACTGCAAGCCAGCGGATATCAAAAATTCTTACCGACAAATACCGCAACACAAAGTCTTTGGAAATGGCAGTTGCTAAAATTGCGATTCCTGCCAGAAGAATGATCAATCCAAAATAGACGTAATCGGGGTGCCTGTCTGAAACTTTTCCTCCAAAAAAATACCCCAGGCTTAAACTGCCAAGAATGATTCCGATGAGGCTTGTCCAGACAAAAAGTGAAGTGCCGGCGTATGGGCCAAGAATCCTGGCTCCAACGAGTTCGAAAACCATCACCAAAGCCCCGCAAACAAAAACAATAGCTTCGAGCAGGTATTTTTTCATTTGCGGGGCTTTGATCTGGTTGAAATGCCTAATTGAGAATATTAATTTTGGTGGTTACCCACGCTTTGTCCGTAAAAACCTGTAACAGATAAATTCCTTTTGGGAGGGAACTTGTCGAGAGAAAAACCTCTTTGCTGTCAGGCCACATTTTAACGATTGATTTTCCTGTGAAATCAAATACCCGGACTTCATAAATATTTTGTGGGGCTGAAATGGTCAGGATTCCTTCGGTTACCGGATTTGGGAAAACCCTGATGCCTTCCTTGAGCAACTCATCAATTCCAATGGTGCTATCCACGGTTATATAATTCTGAACAATTTTTGTATCGGAACCAAACTGGTTTTGAACAATAAGCGTAACATCATAAATTCCTGGCTCTTCATACAGAATTGCCGGGTTTTGCTCACTCGACGATGCTGGTGTTCCTCCTTCGAAAACCCATGCCCAGTTTGTTGGATTGTTGGCCGTAAGGTCAGTAAAATGAATGGTTTCACCCATGCGGATATGTGTTGTGTCGGCTTCAAAATTGGCAACCGGCAGTAATGGCACACTGCTGCAACTTATCAACGCTTTCCAGCCCTGGTAATTTTCTGAATAATCGGAATGAAACCGAAATGTGAGTGCACCGGAAGCGTTGTCAGCCTGGATGGTTCCAGGTGAATTTGTCCCGCAAAATGTTCCTATCAACGGCGCAGTTACGGATGTGCCATTGTAAATCTTTAGCCAGTCGTAGTTGCAGGTAGCGTTATACTCAACATCAAACAACTGGAATTCGACGATGATATTCGCTTCCGGATTACCAGGATAAAAAGTCTTGGTGAAATCCTCATCATCACCATAATTTCCCTGGTTTCCACCTGAATCCAGAAACAAACCTTCACAGGTAGTTACTGCCTGATTATTCATCAAAAATTCGGCATTTACCGAAATGTAATTATTTTTAACGATGTCAACCGAAGTTCCGGCTGAGTTGGTCACAGTGAGTGAAACATCAAAAGTTCCGGTTTGCGGATAACTTATTCCCTGAGGATCTTTTTGAGTAGATGTTGATGGTGTTGCTCCCTCAAATTCCCACAGCCAGGACACGGGACCTCCGAAAGATTCATCTGTAAAGTTGACCTGCCCGCCAACAGAAACCGTTGTAGCTGACGCTGAGAAATCAGCAATTAAAGTGCCTGCATCCAGTTGAACATTAACAGTTGTTGCATTATATCGCGAAACCACAACATTTTCGACTGTTACCGGGTAATGACCGGGCGCTGAAAAGGTCAGATCATAGGTTCCTTGATCCAACAAACGCTGATAAAAACCAGTAGTACTTTCTGAAAAAACAAATGAATTGTCGAGATCGTGGCCTTCGATATAAACTTTTGCTTCCAGTGGTAAACCTGTTCCAATTTCGGTAACAATTCCCTTAATCCCAAAAGTCGATTGCTCGATATAGTTTAGCAAGGACCGATAATTGTAATTCCAGTGATTTTGAAGCTGATTCGTTGGCAATAATTTTGTGTTTGATATCTCCATGGTTAGCTCACGGCAATTGTGGAAATAATTCATATAATCCTGCCTTCCGCCGCTGATGCTGTACCAGGCATAGCCGTTTGTAATTCCATTTTCGAACTCATTTAAATAATTCGAGGGCGAATAAAGGTGCACTGTATCAACATATTGGCGACACACAAAAACCCACCAGCTATTATCGGCTGCAAGCCTCGACCAGGTATCCCAGGGATAATTCAACACTTCAGCGCCGCCATGCGTATTCCCCGACATCACAAAATTGTTGTTCTCGGCAAATTGCATAAACGCAACTGTTTCTGGCTGCCATTCTTCACCATCCGGGTGTTGACCATCTTCAGGATCAGCGTAATTACGATTCATGTCAACATAATTGGCATTGTACCTTGTGGCTCCGTTGACCGTATTATTTCCGCCAGCGTATGTACCGTCAGGGTTGGAAAGCGGGTTTATCCAGATTTCGACATTATCAACCAGATAATTTACATCAGGGAGAATTCCATAATTTGAAAGCAGATAATCGATCAAACGCAGAAAAAGAATGTAGCCGGTGGTTTCGTCACCGTGGATTGTTCCGGTGAACAAAAATTGTGGTTCTGCTTCCTTAACAGCAACATTATCAGAAATCTTAGCCATCAGAAGTTGCCTGCCTTCCACGGTTGTTCCGATGCTCGAAACCTGGCAAAGCTGCGGATAGTCAGTTTCAAACTGATTCATCATGTCAACATAAGCCGTGTAAGTAGGGTAAAAATCCCATTCGGTGATCTCACGGATATTTACCGAATTAAGCATTTTAGGATCTTTGAGGGCCTCGCCAGGTTTAGGCAACAGCGTAAAATCAACATTCAATTTCAAAAAAGAAGTGAATTCTTTCAAATTCGCATACGCCCATATTTCGGAGTTTTCGATTTTATCAACCGAAATAATTCTTGTTAGGTGATTGACATCCAAACCGGAGGCTTCAAACTTAAAATAAATCTCTCCTTTATCGTTGAAAAGTTGAGCCGGTTCAGTCCTAAAATTAAGATTTTGAGCAGTGAGCGAAGAAAATGCAAGTGTTGTAATGATTACAACGAGTAATGTTCTGAATTTCATTTTTATTATTAATTATATATGCAAATAGTTAGTAATCAGATTGGTTAATTGAAGATAAACGGATTTGTTGGCTTTTACCAGCGGAAGACGCAGATTATTCTGATTGAGGTCGAGAATTTGCAGCGCTGCTTTAATCCCTGCGGGGCTTCCATCTTCAAAAAGTGTGTTAATAATTTCCAACAAGCCGAAATGAATTTTAGCTGCCTCAGCAAAATTTCCGTCAAGGCAAAGGTTTACCATTTTCGAAAATTGTGAAGGAAAAGCATTTGCAACAACCGAAATCACCCCTTCAACACCCAATGACATCAATGGCAAAGTAAGGGCATCATCACCCGAAATTACTAGAAAGTCCTTTGGTTTATCTTTCAGAATCCGCATGATCTGGTCAAAATTGCCCGAAGCTTCCTTGATTCCGATAATGTTGTTAAGTTCTTTGGCAAGTTGCAAAGTAGTATCGGCCGAAATGTTTGCGCCACATCGTCCAGGCACATTGTACAAAATTACCGGAACCGGCGAAACACTTGCAATGGTTTTGAAGTGATAATAAATGCCTTTTTGCTGAGGTTTGTTATAATAAGGGCAAACCGATAAAATTGCATCAATTCCTTCGAACGATGAAGATTTGATCGTATCGACAATTTCCTGGGTATTATTTCCGCCAATTCCCTGAACGATGGGCACGCGTTTATTAACTGTTTCGACAACAAAATCGACCACTGCTCTTTTTTCATCTTTGGATAATGTGGGCGATTCGGCAGTGGTTCCCAAAACAACAAGGTAGTCAACTCCATTTCCAACTGTGTGTTCAACAATTTTCTCAAGCGAAGCAAAATCAACAGTGCTATACTTGTGAAATGGAGTCACCAATGCAACACCGGTTCCCTGGAACTTTTTTTTCATAAAACTGAGGTATTAATTTTTGTCAGATAATCGAGGAAATATTTAAGATACTCTGATTCGTTCATGTCTTCATTTTTCGCAACTAAAAAATCATAATGCTTCACCATAACTTCGCGATAACGCCCGGCCTTAAAGCCGGCATGCGAAACACTTGCAATGTATTCGATGGGCAGGTGGTCAATCAGGGTCAGATCAATTAAAATGTCAAATTTTTTACTAATAAATTGCTTTATTACCCCGCTGACCGGCACCCCAAAAAAATTAAAATCCTTTGGCGTAATAATATCAATTTTCATAGTGGAGAAAAAAATACCAGGGACATGCGTGGCAGGAACAAATCCTAAAGCGTGTACAAACTTCCTTGTTGATGAAAGGTCTTCGATAAATTTGCTGATCAATTCATTGTATTTTTCATTTTCAGTCGAGAATAATACCCCCACTGTTTTTGCCTGCGTAATGCTTGTAGCCAGTTTATCCCTGCCATTACGCTTTAATTCACGGTTGATGAAATAATGAATAATTCTGATTCGTAGGTTTTGAAACATTGAAAAAAGCTATTTTAAAAAAGTGCCCAAAATTAGCAAACAAAATCGGCAGAAGCCATATTTTAATACATAATAATGTTAAAGATGGCCACTAATACCTTTCGATGCATTCGACTATTTCGCCAATATAAAAACGGTGGAAATCATTTTTAGGATAATTCCTGATGATTTTTTCATCTAAAAAATGCTCAGGATTAATGTCATCAAAATACAATTTCCGGCACTCCATCTGCAAATACGACTGTTCGTAATAAATATTATTTCGTGAACTGGCAAATACCTTCAAACCGGTTTGAGCAATTTTATTTACATCGCGCCCCGATTTAGTTCCACAGAAATCCAAAATTTCACGGTATCTTTCATCAAAAAAATGAAGGGTAAAATATTCGTTTGCCTCGGCAAATTCGTAAGTAAAACGCTGGGGCCGGATAAAAATGAAGGCAACAGGTTTATTCCATAAATAGCCCATTCCACCCCATGAAGCGGTCATTGTATTGAATTTTTCGCTATTGCCGGCAGTAATGAGCATCCAGTCAAACCCGATTTTTTGAATAACATTACCTTCAAAATCCTTTGGATCAATCTTTTTGAACGATGAAATCATAAACTCATTATTTAAAGAAATTTTGGCAAAAATAACCATTTCCACGGTAAAGGCTCATTGTTGAAATAGGAGATTATTCACCTAAAATACTTTTGAGGTTTTCCATTTATCAGAAATTCGGGTTAATTTTACGAAAAAAATTAACTGAAATGAAAATTCTACCTGTCGATAAAATCAGAGAAGCCGATGCCTTTACCATTTTAAACGAACCTGTCGAATCCATCGAGCTGATGGAACGTGCGGCACGGGCATGTTTTAAATGGATCAAGAAAAGGACAAATTCATCGCAACCTGTAAAAGTTTTTTGCGGCCCGGGAAACAATGGTGGCGATGGACTTGCCATTGCACGCCTGCTGGCCAAAAATTACTTCGAGGTTCAGGTTTTCATCTTTCAACCTTCCGGGAAATTTTCAAACGATTTTATTACCAACCTGGATCAGTTGAAACAATACCCGGAAGTTTCGATTATTCAACTTAACGAAGGCGATAAAATACCTGAAATTCACAAAAATGAACTCGTCATTGATGCAATTCTTGGGTCAGGATTAACAAAGCCCGTGCAAGGTTATATTGCGCAAATCATCAGGCAAATAAACAGTGGCGAATCAATTACAATATCCATTGATGTTCCTTCGGGGCTTTTTTGTGATGAAAATTCATCCGCAACTAACGGGGCAATTATCGAAGCCGACTACACTTTAACATTTCAATTTCCTAAACTTGCATTTTTACTCCCCGAGAACGATCAATATGTCGGGCAATGGGAGATTCTGCCGATTGGCCTGTCACAAGCCTTTGTTGACGGGGTATCGGTGCAGGATTACTTAATCGGAAAAGAGGATTGTCGTCTTTTACTCAAAACCAGAAATAAATTTGCTCATAAAGGGACTTTTGGACATGCTTTGAATATTTCGGGAAGTTACGGAAAAATGGGTGCTGCGGTTTTATCTTCAAAAGCTTGTTTAAGGTCTGGAGCCGGACTTGTAACCTGTCATATTCCAAAGTTGGGTTATCAGATTTTACAAACTGCCATTCCGGAATGTATGCTCAGCATTGACGAGAATGAACATTTTTTCGGTTCAGTGCCTGATCTTGAATTTTACAATGCAATCGGAGTTGGACCGGGGATTGGGATGGAAAAACAAACACAGAATGCCTTAAAACTAATTATTCAAAATTCATCCGTGCCCTTAATTTTGGATGCTGATGCAATTAATATTCTTGGAGAAAACAAAACCTGGATTTCGTTTTTGCCCCCCGATAGCATCTTAACACCGCATCCAAAGGAATTTGAGCGTCTGGCTGTAAAGACAAAAAACAATTTTGAACGGTTATCACTTCAACGTGAATTCTCGATAAAAAACAATGTTTATGTGATTGTTAAAGGCGCCCACACCTGCATTTCGACACCAAAAGGAAAATGCTTTTTCAATTCAACCGGAAACCCGGGCATGGCCACTGCCGGCAGTGGTGATGTGCTTACCGGGATTATCCTTGGCCTTTTGGCTCAGAGCTATACTTCGTTTGGTGCCTGCATTCTTGGCGTTTATCTTCACGGCCTTGCCGGAGATATTGCTGCTGAAAAAATATCGCCTGAATCGATGATTGCAGGCGATATTATTAAAAATCTTGGAAATGCCTTTAAATCCTTAAAACCAACTTCTGAAGAAAATGATTAATGCATTTTCTATCCTCAAAAGTTTAGTTCAGGGTTTCAAATTCTAAAATTACATCCCTGTTTCCGATTTTGAGCGGCGTTTTCTTTCGTTTTCGTCGAGATAGATTTTACGGATACGAATTGATTTAGGAGTTACTTCAACGTATTCGTCTCCACGAATATATTCCATTGCTTCTTCCAGCGAAAATTTAATGGCCGGAGTAATTGCAGCTTTATCGTCGGTACCGGAAGCCCTGATATTTGTTAGCTTTTTGGTTTTTGTCACATTTACAATAATGTCGTCCATGCGGGTATTTTCTCCGATAATCTGCCCGGCATAAATTTCCTGTTTGGGATCGATGAAAAATCTTCCCCTATCCTGAAGTTTGTCAATCGAATAAGCAATTGCAGTTCCGGTTTCCATGGCAATTAATGAACCATTTCTGCGGCTTGGAATATCGCCTTTCCAGGGTTCATAAGCACTAAAACGATGCGCCATGATTGCTTCACCTTCGGTTGCTGTGAGAATTGGATTTGTAAGCCCGATAATTCCCCTTGCAGGAATCGAAAATTCAAGCACAACACGGTCATTCCGTGTGGAAATATTCAAAATTTCGCCTCTTCGCCTCGTAACAATTTCGATGACTTTCCCTGAAAACTGTTCGACCACATGCACGGTAAGCATTTCAATTGGTTCATGTTTAACCCCGTCAATTTCCTTTATAATTACCTGTGGCTGGCCTAACTGAAATTCGTAACCCTCGCGGCGCATGGTTTCTACAAGAATCGAGAGATGTAATATCCCTCTGCCGAACACAAGGAGCTTTTCTGGAGAATCGGTTTCTTCAATTCGCAAAGCAAGGTTTTTCTCGGTTTCATGGTACAAGCGATCACGCAAATGCCGTGAAGTAACAAAAACACCTTCTTTACCAAAAAAAGGAGAATTATTGATGGTAAAAAGCATGCTCATGGTAGGCTCATCTACATTAAGCGGAGCAAGTCCTTCTGGAGCATCAAAATCAGCAATCGTATCGCCGATGTCAAAAGTTTCAAGTCCAAGCACTGCACATATTTCGCCGGCACCAACCTCTGTTTTTATTTTTTCCTTGCTTAATCCTTCAAAAAGGTACAATTCCTTGATGACTGATTTAACAATGCTACCATCCCCTTTAACTACTGCAACCGGCATCCCCATTTTTATTGATCCCCTCAGAATCCTGCCTACAGCAATTCTTCCTAAATACGAAGAATAATCAAGCGAACTGATCTGCATTTGCAAATTGCCAGGATTGTTTGTTGGTGGTTGGATGTATTCAATAATGGTGTCGAGTAAATAGCTGATATCGGTAGCAGGGATTTTCCAATCCGATGACATCCATCCTTGCTTTGACGAACCATAAACGGTAGGAAAACTTAGCTGGTCTTCGGTAGCATCGAGGCTGTACATCAGGTCGAAAACTGCTTCGTGCACTTCATCAGGCGAGCAGTTGAGTTTATCGACTTTATTTACAACCACAATAGGTTTTAATCCTAAAGCCAAAGCCTTCTGTAAAACAAAGCGGGTTTGTGGCATTGGACCTTCAAAGGCATCAACCAATAAAATGGCTCCATCAGCCATATTAAGAACACGTTCAACTTCTCCGCCAAAGTCGGAGTGACCGGGAGTATCGATAATGTTAATTTTTACACCTTTATAACGTACCGAAACGTTTTTGGACAAAATTGTAATTCCTCTTTCGCGCTCCAGGTCATTGGAATCAAGAATTAACTCCTCGACCTCCTGGTTATCACGGAATAATTTCACCTGGTGTAAAATGCGATCAACCAGCGTAGTTTTGCCATGGTCAACATGGGCGATAATAGCAATATTTCTTATATTTTGCATTGAAAATCAATTAATTTTACTTTCTTAAAAAGTTTGCAAAAGTAGCTCAATTTTTTCAACTGTTTTTACCAAAGCTATTTAAATCCTTGAATTTGATTAATTAATGTTAAAAAGTTAAATATTACAAGGTAAAATGTTGATGTGTGAAATTTAAGCTTACCTTTGCCCCGTTTTTATAACACTAATAATATCAATTTTAACACATTACAAATGAACATTTACGTAGGTAGCCTTAGTTACAATGTAGACGAGGCAGAATTAAGAGACATTTTCGAAGAGTATGGCGAAGTAACGTCAGCAAAAATCATTATTGACAAGTATTCAGGCAAAAGCAAAGGCTTTGGTTTTGTAGAAATGGCCGACGATACTGAAGCAAATCAGGCAATTGAAGAATTGAATGGTCATGATTTTAAAGGCAGAACCATTGTTGTTAACAAATCAGAAGAGAGAAAAGACAACAACAGACGTCCAGGTGGCGGCGGCGGCAGCGGCGGCGGTGGAAACTTCAGAAAAGACAACAACAACAGCAGAGGCCGTAACAATTTCAGGTCGAACTACTAAAAAACACAACCATGAAAGGTAAAGTAAAATGGTACAATGAAACCAAAGGTTTTGGCTTCATAGAAACCGAAGACGCTAAAGATATTTTCGTTCACCGTTCAGGTCTCGAAAATTCATTTATGCACTTAGAGCCTGGTCAATCAGTTGAGTTTGAAGTTGAAAAAGGGAATAAAGGCCCAATTGCAACCAAAGTTAGACAATCTAAATAAGTAGTTCCTCATTTCAGGAAACACGAGAATACAATCACTTTTTAAGTGATGATGAACATAAAAAGGTGGTTTTTCTAACCACAACAATTTGTAAAACCGGGATAATTTGAGAAGTTTACTTCAAAATTATTCCGGTTTTTCTTTACCCCAAAAACAAAACCTGGATCAAACATGTAAAATCGTAGCGCTTTTATGCTCGCAATACTTCCAAAAAATATTGACATGAAACTTATTCTAACAATTGTATTCCTGTTTTTTGTTCTTTTTATCGGGATTCTCCCGTTTTCGTTACTTTACCTGTTTTCAGGCCTTGTTTATTTCATTTTACTTCATGTCAGTCGTTACCGAAAGGAAATAGTAAAACAGAATCTAATCAGTACTTTTCCTGAGCTGAATCAAAATGAGATTGAAAAACTTATCCGGCTTTTCTATAAAAACCTTTCGGATATTTTAATAGAAGGCATCAAAAGCTTTACTATGTCCCACACCCAGATTAATAAACGTCATCATATTTTAAATCCGGAAATTCTTGACCCTTACTTTGAACAAGGAAAAAGCATAATTGCTGTTACAGGACATAATGCAAATTGGGAATGGGGAAGTTTATCGGCAGGACTACAAACCAATTATAATATTGTTGCCTTCTACAAACCTCTAAGCAACAAATGGATAGATATGTTTCTCAGATGGAGCAGATCAAGATTTGGAACAACCCTTGCTTCAATTTCGGAAACAACAACAGCCTTTGAAAAATTTAAGTCAAAAAAAACAATTTTCATAATGGCTGCCGATCAAAGCCCGGCAAAGGCTGAGAAAGCAATTTGGGTTGATTTTCTGGGAAAAGATACTGCATTTTTACATGGCCCTGAAAAACATTCCATTAATAATAATTATCCCATATTTTATGTAGATATCCAAAGAAAAAAAAGAGGATATTACACTTTAGAACTTTCGTGTTTAGTTGAAAATCCTGCCGATTTGCCTGAAAATGAAATCACCCGAAAATTTGGAAAACGGTTGGAAACTACAATTAAGGCTCATCCCGAAAACTGGTTATGGTCGCACCGGCGATGGAAATTAAGCCGTTAATACATTTTTTCGACCAAGTCGTTATATTTTTGAAGAAGTAAGTTTCTTTTCACTTTTAAGGTATTTGTCAGACCATTATTCAGGATACTAAATGGCTCCGGAAGTAGTGTAAACTTAACAATGCGCTCGTATGGTGTAAGTTCCTGTTGTAGTTGGTCAATCCGGGTTTTAATCATTTCGATAATCTCTGGCATGGCAATAAGTGTTTCGTTATTAACTTCTTCATTACCAAGATTTTTATAATAAATCCTCAGGTTTTCAAATGAAGGAACAATTAATGCTGTAACATATTTTCTGTTATCGCCAGCCACAATAATCTGTTCGATAAACGCATCCTGACCAAGCAGGAGTTCAAGTTTTTGAGGAGAAATGTATTTTCCTACCGAAGTCTTCATCAAATCTTTAATCCGGTCAACCATCACCAAATGTTCATTTCTGATAAGTCTTCCCTGATCTCCGGTGCGATACCACCCATCAATTAAAACGCTTGCGGTTGCCTCTGGCTTTTTAAAATATCCTTTGAAAATTGTCTTTCCTTTAATCAAAATCTCGCCTTCAGTGCTGATTTTTACATCAATACCTGGCATGATGCTACCACAGGTATCAAAATCGTAAATATCACTCCTAAAGCATGAAACGGTTGCAGATGTTTCGGTGGCGCCATAGCCATAAGTAATAAAAAGACCAGTGGCATGGAAAAACCGAAGTAGTTTTGGATTGATGGCTGCCCCGGCACAAGGCATACTCTTGAAATTTCCTCCCAAAACGCCACGAAGTTTACTTAAAACCAATTTGTCAGCAATTTTATATTTAAACCGGAGGTTGGTAGGTGCTTTCTTAGCATCCTTGCGAAATTCAATCATTTGATGACCAATATCAATACTCCAGTTAAAAATCTTCTTTTTGTATCCCGGCCAGATGGTAAGCTCATTTTGAATACCATCATAAGTTTTCTCAAAAAAACGTGGTACTGTGCACATCACGGTGGGTTTTGCAAGTGGCAGTGTTTCGATAACTTCGCGTGGGTTTTCGAGGAAAGTATTGATAGCTCCGCAATAAAGCATGTTATAAGTCCAAATACGCTCAAAAACATGGCTCAACGGCAAAAAACACAACGAAACATCATTTTCGGTAACGTTGAGACGGGATTCATGGATTTTAAAAGCATACATAAAATTTTCGTGAGCAAGCATCACTCCCTTGGGTTCTCCTGACGTTCCGGAAGTGTAAATCACTGTTGCCAGATCTTCGGGTTGTGCATCTTCAAGTAATTTCTCCAATTTTGAATTCAGACCCGAATCATTTCCTAAAGATTTAAAATCCTGCCAACTCATAAAGCGACTATCCCGAGGACAATCACCATCTTCAAAAACTATAATTTTCTTCAGCGTTTCGCAATGGTCAATAAGCCAATTTGCTTTAATTACCTGCTCCTGATTTCCAACAAAAAGTACTTTTATCCCGGTTTCGTCGATAATATATTTTGCTTGATGCGCCGACGAAGTTGCATAAAAAGGAACAACAATACCTCTAATAGCCAGAATTCCCAGGTCAGCAATTGTCCATTCTACACGATTTTCACTGAAAATCCCAATCATTGATTCGTGCTCGCAGCCTAAACTAATTAGTGCTTTTGAAACCCGATTAGTTTCCGGGATCAATTGATTCCAATTCAATTTACTAAATATTTTGCTTTTACTCTGACGAAACCTGAAAACCTCACGCTCGCCGAATTGGTCTGCCCGGTTCCTCACCATATGAGAAATGTGCTGCTTCATTTGGGTTGATTTTTTTATGAACAATTCCACAAAGAGAAAGTAAATTTTTTGTAAAAAAAAATTTAACTGGTATTTATTAACGGAACTCAATCATATTCCACTGTTTTTCAATATATTAGATTACATATTTTTGATTCAATTTTCACATCATTCCAAAGTGTTGCATTATTAAACAGTGCATAATTATTAAGCATTATATCAGCAACCTGTTATTCAGATTTTTACATAACTTCTAAAATAATGGTGTTGTTTTATTCAACACATTAGCATGTTGAATAATTATTCACCAAGCTCATAATGTACTATATTACAATGCATTATAAATATTATTTGGTTTGGCATTTTAATTGACTTGTAATAATGGAATTGACAACAATTAAAATTCACGTTCTCAAAGAAATTTTTAAACTTCAAAATCGATCTATTATGAAAAAGATTTTATTCATTTTCGCCGGATTATCAATTTTGCTTTTAAGCACCAAAAGTTACTGCAGCAATGAAGCATCAGATAATCAAACTGCTATCCAAACAAATAAATCCAATAATGGAACAATTAACATTAACTGCACTCAGGAGTTACAAAACCTGGCAACTAACCTGATAGCCGAATATGGCAAACTAAAGCCTGAGGTAAAAATCACAATTACCGATATTAACAATCCCTCCATAAGTAAAAAAAAATCAGTTAGCCTTGTTTCGGGCCAATTCTCTGAATTATCCAGCGATGAAACAGCCTGGAAAATTTTGGTTGGACGCGAGGTTATTGTTCCGGTAACTAATTCAAAAAACCCACTTCTGGAAGAAATTACTCGTCAGGGGATTTCCCCGGAAAAGTTTTCTATGCTATTCACCAGCTCGGAAAATCAAAACTGGAATAATCTTATCACCACCAGCCAAAACATTCCTGTTCATTATTATCTACCTGCTAATGAATCAGTAAAAAATGGCATTTCCAACTTCTTGCAAACAAAACCTTTATTTGCAAACGGAATTAGTTTAAAAAGTGGAGATGATCTGGTTTCGGCATTAAATAAGGACATTTACGCTATTGGATTTTGTAATCTCACCCAAATAATTGATGCTAACACGAATGAAATTGCAGCAAGTCTTAAAATAATTCCGATCGATAAAAACCTAAATGGGCGGATTGATAACTTTGAAAACATTTACGAAAATCTGGGTACGTTCACAAGAGGCGTTTGGATCGGAAAATATCCTGTTGCTTTATGTGGTGATTTTTACGCCATTTCTGAGGCTAAACCAACCGATGAAAGTACTCTGGCATTTTTAACCTGGTTAACAACTGACGGACAAAGATTTTTAAGTTCAAATGGCTTTTGTGATCTGGCAAATATCGAAAAACAGTCAAATTTACTCGCATTAGCGAATCCGGAAATTAATACCAAACAGCCGAATGAAACCGAAACTGCAGGGTTGTGGTTAATAATTCTCATTTCGTTTTTAACCGTAGGTTTTATTGTAACTGCCGTGGTATTATCCAGAAGGAGTAAAAAATCGATTTTTACAAACGAAAACATCGAAATCAAGCCTTTATTGGATGAGAATTCAATTGAAGCTCCAAAAGGGCTATATTTTGACAAAACGCACACCTGGGCATTTATGGAAAAAAATGGGGTTGTAAAAGTCGGGATTGATGACTTCCTTCAACATATTACCGGAACACTTACCCGCATTATTATGAAGGTTCCAGGCGAAAAGATCAGAAGAGGAGAAAAATTACTGACTATCAACCATGAAGGCAAAAAATTAGACATCTACTCACCTGTTTCAGGAACTATAAAAGAACAGAATCAATTGTTAACAACAGCATCTGATAAAATTAATACTTCAACATATTCTGAAGGTTGGGTTTATACTATTGAACCCATAAATTGGATGAGGGAGATACAATTTATGTTTATGGCTGATAAATACAAAGAATGGCTCAGAGACGAATTTACCAGGCTCAAAGATTTCTTTGCTGCTTCAGTCAGATCCAACACTGCTGTTTACAACCACATCATCCTTCAGGATGGTGGCGAACTCAGCGACAATGTTTTAGCTGATCTTGGCCCTGAAGTTTGGGAAGACTTTCAAACCAACTTCATTAATACCTCAAAATAAATACCTTCAAAAGTATCTAAACGATTGAAATTACTATCATTATGGCTTTGGACAGACGAAATTTCCTAAAGACTATCGGAGTCGCAGGATTCACGCTACTTGCAGGCAGGAACTTAGCCTCAAAAACATCCGGGAATAGCGAAATTGAATTTCAGGGATTATTATTCGACGCTTCCCGGTGCATAGGCTGCAGATCGTGTGAAAGCGCCTGCGCGCAGGCACACAATTTTCCAGAACCTCAGGACGAAATGGTGGCCGGGGTCCTAAGAAAAACCAACGAAACCCAACGCTGTGTGATAAACATTCGCAACACGGAGGCTGGTGAGGTATTTTCGAGAAATGCCTGCATGCACTGCAACGAACCTGCCTGTGCTGCAGCATGCCTCACACAGGCAATGTTTAAAACCAAAGAAGGGCCTGTAATCTGGAGGGCAGATAAATGCATGGGATGCAGGTATTGCATGGTTTCCTGTCCGTTTGATATCCCTAAATTCGAATATCACAGCGCAAATCCAAAAATTCAAAAATGCGATATGTGTTATGACCGGATTATTGAAGGTGGGATACCAGCATGTGCTGAAGCCTGCGGCGATGCCTTGATTTTTGGAACACGCAGACAACTGATTGCTGAGGCACGAAAAAGAATCTCGGAAAATCCGGAAAAGTATGTTGACCAGATTTACGGTGAAAGTACAGCCGGTGGAACGGGCTATTTATCCTTATCTCCAATACCATTTACCGAATTGGGTTATGATGCAAAAATCCAAAACAAATCCTATCCTGAACTTTCTAAAGGATTTCTTTACAGTGTTCCTTCTGTATTTGTCCTTTTACCACCACTCCTTTTAGGAATTTACGAAGCAAATAAAAATAGCCAACCTAAAGAAGAAGAAAATGAGTAACCTGATCGTACCCATCACAAAAGATAATGAGGAGAAATCGACCTGGCAGTTTCTGCTGCACGAACTAAAACCTAAAGGTGAGTGGTTTACAGTTTTTAATATCATCTCGATACCAATTATTCTACTCGGAATAGTGCTAATTGTAATTCGTTTCTGGAAAGGAATCGGGTCAATTACAAATCTAACCCAGGAAATTCCGTGGGGGCTTTGGATTGGTTTTGATGTAGTTACCGGAGTTGCATTTGCAGGAGGAGCTTACGTACTGACATTTATGGTTTACATCCTTAACATGAAAAAGTATCATTCCATAGTTAGAGTTACGGTGTTAAACGGATTTTTAGCTTACGTTTTTTATGCCGGTGCTTTGCTTCTCGACCTGGGTCGCCCATGGAATGTTGTAAATCCGATCATTGGCAACAACTTTGGAACCAGCTCGGTTTTATTTTTAGTTGCTTGGCATTTTTTACTTTACATGTTTGCACAACTTATCGAGTTTTCGCCTGCCATTGCCGAATGGCTTGGTGCGAAACGCGCACGTAAAATACTTTCTGGAATGACTATCGCCGCAGTAATTTTTGGGATAACCCTATCCACACTTCACCAGTCAGGTTTAGGTGCACTTTATCTCATGGCAAAAGACAAAATACATCCTTTGTGGTATTCCGAATTTATCCCGATTCTATTTTTGATCTCGAGTGTTTTTGCCGGGCTTTCGATGGTAATTTTCGAAGGATCTATCAGCCACAAAGTATTTTTCGACCAGATCAGCGAAAAGAATCACAAAGCTCAAAACGGTATTCTTAAAGGATTATCAAAAATTTGCGCCGGAGCTATGTTTGCCTACTTTTTCATGCAACTATTGGTTTTTATACATGGCCAGCAATGGGCTTTATTAGGAACTCCGATGGGTTATTGGTACTTGCTCGAAATGTTTGGTTTTGTTCTCCTCCCGATGATGCTGTTCTTTTACAGCTATCGTACCGGCAATATTTTTATGATACGTTTTGCAGCCATTATAACGATGCTCGGAGTAATTATAAACCGGCTTAATGTTACTGTAATCGGCTTCAGATGGGATGCACCCGTTCATTATTATCCATCATGGATGGAAATTGTTGTAACATTAACGGTGATATTTACCGAAATCTGGATTTTCAGATGGATAATCACTCGTATGCCTGTTTTAGGGGATTCTCCTGAATGGGTTAAGGAAGAAAAATAAAGTAACCAGCTTTCACAAACATAAAAGTGATGGCACAAAAAATATAAATTATGGATGGATTTACATACAACAACATTTTTGAAACAAAAGGCATCGAATACCTGGCGATCATTGCATTTTTTGCCATATTGGTTCCTTTCTGGCTTCTATTGAACAAGCAGGTAAAAATAACCAGGCAAATTCAAAAAACCTTAGGCATATTAACGGCCAAAGTGTTACGAATTCCACAGGGATTATTTTACAGCAACAACCACACCTGGACTTTTCTAGGAAAATCGGGTACAGCAAAAGTTGGATTAGATGATTTACTGCTTCACATTACCGGTGAAGTAAAATTATTCAACCTTAAAAAAAATGGCGAGAATATTAAGAAGGGAGAAGTGTTTGCAGAAATCGAACATCAGGGAAAAGTCCTGCAGATTTGCTCGCCCATTTCAGGTGAAATCATCAACTTTAATTCAGCACTTATCGAAAATCCGGGAATATTAAATGATGATCCGTACGAAAAAGGCTGGATGTTTAAGATTAAACCATTAAATTGGATTTCCGATACAAATTCTTATCACCTGGCCGAAGAAGCAACACAATGGTCGGCGAATGAGCTTGAAAGATTTAAGGATTTTTTATCGGCCACAATGCCGAAATATGCTCCAGAACCTTCAATGGTAATTTTACAGGATGGCGGCGAATTACGCGACAACACACTTTCGGAACTTCCGGCCGAAGTATGGCAGGATTTCCAGAAAAATTTTCTAACTCTTAAGGTCTAAAAACGGAAATAAAGATTTCCCTTTGGTTATCAGGCAAGAGATAAGTTATGTTTTTTGTTGGTTTATAATCGGTTTCCTGCCGGGATAAATTGGGGTTTAATACTTTGAGCGGTGTGCGAAGCACATCGCTTTTGGTTTAAAATCAAGCGGACAGGAATTTCGCCGGAGACATGTTAATCCACTATAAAAAATATTAATTACCTGATTCAACTTTTTGGAAAATAAAAACTAATTTAGCCTTCACTAAATAAATAAATCAACAATGAAATGGCCTAACAAAATTCCCTCCAACAACAACCCCATCCATCAGAATCTTAGCAGGTTTACAAAATTCCGTTATTCGATTTATGGGCGGGTGATTTTCATTATCACCATTTCATCCATTTTTCTGTTTGTGTCCTTCGGCATCATTTTCAGATCGGTAAACGAAGAATACATGAAATCGGTGATTCGTGAAAATGGAAACAATATTGGTTTCCTGGTTGAAGGAGCACTTTATCGCTCAATGCTCGAAAACGACCGGAAATCGTTGCAGGGCACACTGGATATTATTAATACAATGTCGGGAATTGATGATGTTAATATGTACGACGTAAAAAATAATCTGGTGTTTTCTTCCATTTCGACCGACACTGCCAATCACAGCGACCCCGATTGCATCAGTTGCCATGAAAATTTTACCACCATGTTTTCGGCCACCGAAAAATCTTACAGGATTATCGACGTCAACAGCGAATGTAGCATGAACCACAACAACAACGACAGCAGGCATCTGTTGATAAAATCACCCATCTTAAACAGCGCTTCCTGCTATGTAAGTTCCTGTCATGCTCACGACCAGAACGACAAAGTACTCGGATCACTGATCATAAAAATGCCCCTCGAAGGCCTTGATGCAGCACTAAAAAAATCGACAACCAATTATTTTCTTCTTGCTGCAACGATGACTCTTTTAATCGTTATTTTTCTAATCATTTTTACCAATAAAAGAATCGCCCATCCTTTAAATTCGATCATCAGGGCAAGTGAGGCGGTTGCAAAAGGAGATAAAGGCACCAGGCTCGAAATTAAATCAAATCAACTTTTAGATATGCAGATGGTTTCGTATGCTTTTAATGATATGCTCAACAGTTTGCAGAAGGCTAATACCGAACTTCAAAACTGGTCGCAACAACTCGAATATAAAGTTCAGAAAAAATCGGAGGAATTGGGGCAGGCACAAAACGAACTTATCAATATCGAAAGAATTGCTTCACTTGGAAAATTATCACTTTCTGTTGCCCATGAAATCAACAATCCATTATCAGGAATATTGGTTTACACAAAATTGGTTTACAAGCAATTAAATAATCAGGATATTGATCCAACCCGTAAAGATACGATGTTAAAACACCTGAAATTGATTGAGAATGAAACCAAACGTTGCGGCGATATCGTTAGAGGATTACTCGATTTTTCGAGAAAAGATCAGGAAGGCTTTGAGCCAAAACATCTTCATGAAATCCTGAACGACACCTTTGAACTGATGTTGCATCCGATGAAAATTGCCAACATTAGCTTTTTCACTGACTTTAACGCCAAAAACGATTTGATTTATTGCAGCCCGAATCAGATCAAACAAGCCTGTATCGCAATTCTTATCAATGCTTCGGAAGCTGTATCAGAAAACGGTGAAATACTGATGAAAACCGTTAACCCTGACGAAAAAACTATTCGTATCGAATTTACTGATAATGGCGTTGGTATTGCCGAAGAGGACATTCCCCACATTTTCCAGCCATTTTTCTCAACCAAAGAAAATGCGAGCGGAATTGGCCTGGGGCTGGCCATTGTTCATGGCATTGTTCAAAGCCATAAAGGCAAAACCGATGTAAAATCGGCCCGCGATAAAGAAACAACAATTTCGATAACTTTACCCTTGGTCAAAAATTAAGGAAATAAATTATGGCAAAAAAAATCTCCATTTTAATTGTTGATGACGAAGAATCGGTAAGGGATTCTTTGTTTAACTGGTTTATCGAAGATGGTTATCATGTAGAATGCGCCGAAGATGCCCGAAAAGCATTGACATTGCTTGAATCTGAAGAATTTGACATCATTCTGGCCGACATAAAAATGCCGGGTATGGATGGATTAGAAATGTTAAAGCGGATTAAAGCACTTCGCAAAGATTCGATCGTAATTATGATGACGGCTTTTGCAACTGTTGATACTGCCGTTCAGGCATTAAAAGACGGGGCTTTCGATTACGTAACCAAACCTTTCGACCCTGACGACCTGTCGCATTTGATCAGAAACGCATCTAAGCAAATAACCCTTTCTGAAGAAAATGAAATCCTGAAAGTTAAAGTTATTTCGTTGGAAAACGTCGAAGACCTGATTGGCAGCAGTGAAGCCATGAAAAATGTCCTCCATCAAATCGAAAGTGTTGCGCAGTCGAATGCTTCTGTAATCATAACCGGCGAAAGCGGAACAGGAAAAGAACTCGTAGCCAGAGCCATTCACGCAAACTCATCACGTAAATTCTTCCCGCTTGTCAGCGTTCATTGCGGTGCTTTGAGCGAAAGCTTGCTCGAAAGCGAGTTATTTGGCCACGAAAAAGGCGCTTTTACCGGCGCTGTTTATAACCGTAAAGGCAGGTTTGAAATGGCCGATAGCGGCACTATTTTTCTGGATGAAATTGCCACGATTTCGCAAAAGATGCAGGTTGAGTTATTACGCGTTCTCGAAAGCAAGAAATTTGTCCGGGTTGGCGGGAATAAGGAAATCGCCTCCGATTTCAGGGTTATTTGCGCTACAAACCGTGATCTCAAAACCATGGTCGAAAAAGGATTGTTTCGTGAAGACCTTTTCTACAGGCTTAATGTTGTAAATATTAATGTTCCTCCTTTAAGAGAACGTATCGACGATATTCCACTGCTTGTCGAGTATTTTATAAAAAAATATTGTACTTCGATGAACAGGCCACTCATCACCATCGAACCGGCAGCTTTGAAACGCCTCGAGGAATTTTCGTTTCCCGGCAACATCCGCGAACTCGAAAATATGATCGAACGGGCAATCGTTGTTGGAAATGGAAAAAAAATCAGTCTTAAAGACCTTCCTTTGGGAAGAGAAGTTGTTAACCCTACCTTCGAAAGCCTTGACGACCTTGAGAAGCATCACATCTCTCAAATACTCTCCAAATACGATTGGAACATTTCGGCAACAGCAAAAGCACTCAAAATCGACAGGGTGACTTTGTATAATAAAATAAAGAAATACGACTTAAAACCAGCCGGCAAATAGCTTTTAAAAAAAAGGAATACTTAATAAAACAGCCAAAAATTCTGGATTTAAAGATGAAATGCCTGATTTCTGTTAAAAATAGCTGCGCATGAAAGTAGAAAATATTGTGCTGATTTCGATTGGGTATTTCGAGACAAATCTTCTTGAAAAGGTGCTGCATGAAGTTGAACATGAATTTATGGTTCCGGTGAGAATTAAAGAAGGCCACCTGGATTTGAGCGAGTATTACAATCCCGCCCGCAATCAATACGATGCCAACAAACTTTTAAAGGAAATTGATGCCACCTTTGCTTTGGATCAGGACAAAACACTCGGGATTTTCGATGTTGATCTATTCATCCCCATTCTCACCTACATTTTCGGACAGGCTTTTTTAAACGGGCGTTCAGGAATTGCCTCACTCTACAGGCTTCGCAACGAACGTTATGGAATAAAGAGTGATGAGAAGATATTTGTCGACCGTATTCGGAAAGAAATCATTCATGAACTCGGTCATAGTTTTGGATTGATTCATTGCTCCAACCCTACCTGCGTCATGAGGTCGAGTACTTATGTTGAGGATATTGACCAAAAAAACCATCATTTTTGCAATACCTGCAAGGCAGAACTAATGAAACACGAAACCACCGGGAAATAAGTCGGCAGTTGGCAGTTGCCAGTTGGACAGTTGGACAGGCGTAAGGCGTAAGGCATAAGGCGTAAATCGGCAGTTGCCAATGGGCAGTTGGACAGTTGGACAGGAGTAAGGCGTAAGGCGTAAGTCAGCAGTTTCCAGTGGGCAGTGGGCAGTGGGCGGTTGACAGTCGGCAGTTTGGAAGTGTAAACTTTTATAAATTATCCACATTACTACCAACTCTCCCAACATATAACTTCCAATTCCTGACTTCCGTCTTCCGGCTTCCGGCTCCTGACTCCTGACTTCCGACTTCCGACTCCTAGCTCCTGACTTCCGACTTACGCCTCTCGCCTTACGCCTCATTCTCATATTCCTCCGCGTGCATAGGGAGCTGATCTTTGATCGGTAAACTGATTTTTGATGAATTTAAAATACCCGGTTACTGCAATCATGGCAGCGTTGTCGGTGGTAAATTCGAAAGGCGGGATAAACGTTTCCCAACCCAGTTCGATGCTGGCGTCCTGCATCGCTTTCCGCAAACCTGAATTTGCTGAAACACCACCTGCAATGGCGACCTGATATATGCCAAATTCTTTAGATGCTAGTTTAAGTTTCTTCATCAAAATCCTGACAATCGACGCCTGGATTGAAGCACTCAGATCGCATTTATTTTCTTCGATAAAATCTGGATTGGCTTTAAGCTGATCTCTCAAAAAGTACAGAAATGAAGTCTTCAAACCACTAAAACTATAGTCAAAACCACCAACCTGAGGTTTCGGAAAATGGAAGGCTGCGGGATTTCCGGCAGCAGCAAGTTTATCAATTACAGGGCCTCCCGGATATGGCAGGCTCATAATTTTTGCAGCCTTATCAAAAGCTTCGCCGGCAGCATCATCGATGGTTTTGCCCACGACTTCCATGTCAAAATAATCTTTTACCAAAACAATCTGAGTATGTCCTCCCGAAACCGTGAGGCACAAAAATGGAAACCGTGGAACCCGCTCCAAAACGCCCTTTTTCAGGATAAAGTGAGCAAGTATGTGCGCCTGCATGTGATTAACCTCGATCAGCGGAATGTTGAGCCCAAGGGCAAAGGCTTTGGCAAAAGATGAACCCACAAGAAGCGACCCCATCAAACCGGGACCGCGGGTAAAAGCAATGGCATCGAGGTTTTGTTTTCGGACTCCGGCAAGTTCGAGCGCTTCATGAATGACCGGGATAATATTTTGCTGATGGGCACGGGAAGCCAGTTCGGGAACCACGCCACCAAATTTCTGATGAACCAACTGGTTTGCTATCACATTCGACAAAATTGTGGTATCGGCGATTACTGCCGCCGAAGTATCGTCACAAGAGGATTCGATCCCGAGTATCAATGCCATAAAATAAATTTTAAATAATGAATTCTTTTTAAGCCGCTGCAAAAGTAGTGGAATTATCAAGATTAGCTGAGCCGTCTGACTTCCTTACTCATAAACCACAAAAGTATTGAGGAATTTATCTGCGCAAGGCAAAAAAAAATCTGGTTCTTCTGATGCCAATCATACTAAAAATGATCCGATGAGAAAATCATTCCGGTTACAAAGCCCCTTCCGGCTTTAGAAAAAAGGGTATGTTTGTGATTGAAATGAAAATTAACAAGGGTTAAGGTAATCTTTGACAGAAAAACATCAATTTTAAGAAATCAAAAATAATTACTTCATGAACGACAATTTACAACCATCAAAATCAGCGCTTGATATCAAACAGGATTTGAAGGCAAATATTCCCGGAAACTCCGGTATTAAAAAAAACAGGCTCTTAAAAGCCGTTTTCCCGGGAAAGTATATCCAGGGCGAAAATGCACTTACCGAATTACCCGGGCTGGTGAGGCTGTTGGGGAAAAATGGTCTTATCTTAGCTTCTCACACAGCAAAAAACAAGATACTTTCCGGATACAATTTCGGCGAATCTGAGGATTGGATAAATATTGAAGAATTTCGGGGAGAGTGCTGCGAAAAAGAGTTGAATCGCATTTCTGAAATGATCAGTCACAAAAAGATCGACATCCTCGTGGGGATGGGTGGCGGCAAAACCATCGACACAGCCAAAATTGCCGCCGACCGGGCCGGAATCCCCGTGATTATCGTACCAACCATCGCCTCTACTGATGCACCCTGTAGCGGCTGCGCAGTAATTTACACCGAACAGGGAGTTTTCGATTATGTGTATTATCAGAAAATGAATCCGCAGGTAGTTCTCGTCGATATGAATGTAATTGCCTCCGCTCCTGCCCGCTTTCTGGTTGCCGGTATGGGCGACGCGCTTGCAACCTGGTTCGAGGCAAGATCCTGCGAACGAACCAAATCAGAAAATTGCTGTGGCGGATACAGCACCATGACGGGTTTAAACCTCGCCAGGCTTTGCTACGACACACTTCTGAAATATGGAGCTGCCGCAAAAATTGCCTGTGAAAATAATATTATCACACCAGCTTTAAATCACATTACCGAGGCAAACATCCTGTTAAGCGGAATCGGATTTGAAAGTTCAGGGCTGGCTGCCGCACATTCAGTTCACAACGGACTTACGATGCTCGAAGAAACCCATTCGATGTTTCATGGCGAAAAAGTTGCCTTCGGCGTATTGACTGGTCTTCATCTTACTGATGCATCGCCGGAAGAGATGGAAACTGTATATTCATTTTGTGAAGAAATAGGCTTGCCAACCACTTTTTCGGATATTGGCATTACCGAAATCAGTAAAGAAAAATTGATAAAAGCAGCCACCAAAACCTGCGATCCGGCGGACAGCATTCATCACGAGGCAGGACAAATTACTCCGGAAAGTGTTATGAATGCCATGATTGCTGCCGATGCGATGGGAAAAATGAGAAAGAGAATTGATTAATCATGCTTAACAAACGACTGAAAAAAAATGTCGTTTTCATAAATGAGACCAGTCTAAAAACTTGTAATTTTGGGCTAAAGCCCAGTAAGTGTTTGATTTTCAATTGCCCCGCCCTTAAGGGCGGGGCAATTGATGTACGTGATATTCAGGGCTTTAGCCACATTAATAAAATTTATGGCTCCTTTATAGAATGAACCCATAAACGATTTTACAAAGTAAATTTGCAAGAAACCGAAATAAATTCTTTGAAACTTTTCTGATCAAAGAGCGGAATTACAAAATGCCTTCGTTGCAATTGAATTATTCGTCGTCTTCACGTTTGGCCGATTCCTGAAGGATAGCTTTTTCTTCTTTGGATTTCCTACGTTGTTCTTTCCGTTTCTGTTTCTTTTCTGATTTCAACAATTTACCGAATTTCTCAAACTCTTTCCTGTAAAAAACTCCGACCCCCTGTGTGTAAGGCGCATTGTCTTCAAGGAAACTGATATCGTTGGTCCGGTTAAATGCTCTTACTCTGAAGCGGCCATCGTTGGTAATTTTATATTCAACATTAATGTCGCCAACCACGCTGCTGGTATTTTGAGCGGTTGTGGTTCCTCTTACACCAAAGTTCCCGTCAATCGAAAGCCTGTCGTCGAACAACTGCGTTTGAAGCGCGACTTCAAGTTCTTCCTGGGTTATGTTTGAACCGGGCTGGTAATTTATCCCAATATCAAAATCCTTACTGATTTTTGATAGCCAGCCACTCAACTGTTTGGATAACAATTTAAACCCGGTCGATTCGATATTGGCGCTGTTACTGGAATAGCTGAAACTGTTCAAAACCAGCAGCGACAACATCTGCTGACTCATCACCGACTGGTCGGTGGTATCAAGTGAAGCATAAATGATTTGTTTTACATCTTCGGCAACGTTTGCAAAATCAATCGAAAATTTTATATCCGGATTGAAAAGTTCATTTTGAAGTTCGATGATGCATTTCACAAGAACACGCGTTTCATAAACTGAAGTGGAATCTGTTTGAAGCCGAAGACCGTTAAGCGTTGTTTTTACCGGGTGAATGGCTTTAATTTTTACTGTGGCATCATAAGGGCTGCCCGTCCATGCAATCTTGCTACCTTCGACAATCTCGAATTCCCTGCCAATAAGCTTTTCGAGTGTAAAGAAAAACTGGCCTTCACTGATCACATAGTCGCCGGTCATCGTGAAATCGCCTTGTGGATTAACTCCCAGTCGCAAATCTCCACTTCCTTTTCCTTTAATATTTCCCATGTTGTATGGCAAAAACAACTGAATTTCAGCATCTGGAGTTGCCTGGATATCCAAATTAATCGTTAATCCTTTAAGATTCAGATTGAATGATTGGTCTAATGAAATCGTTGTATCAGAATTATTGATAAAAATAATGAAGTCGTTTTCGTTCACAGAAATTGTTGAGCTGATCGGGATGATGATGGTCGTCCCTTTTTCGGTGCGGGCCTTAATATCCATCCTGATATCATCAATTGGCCCCTGAATATCAAGCGTACCTGTTGCAACAGCAGTACCATAAAACAATTCATTGTCCCTGGATGTGGTGTTTAAAGCATTGAAATTTTCATGCCTTACCTGAATATCAAAAGCAAAATCCCTAAAATAATCGTGTGAAATTTCACCGGTACATGTTGCCGATTGCCCTTTTGTATCGAAAACATTCAACTCATTTACATTAATGAAGTTTTCACCAATCTCAACCGAACCTCCTGCCGAATAGTAAACATTCAGATATTTCACCAAAACCTGTGTGCGGGTCAGGTTGATCCTGCCAATTGCGACTGGTTTTTCGTTTGTTCCAATAAATTTCAGTTTGCCACTTGCCAGGCTTTCTTTAGAAATATCCACAAACTCGCTCACAAAAGGATTAAAAATATCGGTGCTCAGATTATTCAGTTTTACATCAAAATTAAAATTCTGATTATGATCTGATGGCATGTAATCGCCTGTGACTGTAAGGATCTCACTCGAACCTATATTTCCCTGATCGATGATACCAAGATTTACTCCCAGGCTTCCGGCATTATCGTCCCAGTTTGTGTTTAGCCTCAAAACCCCAAAATCCTGGCCATTAAAAAACAGATCATTTATCTTAATATCTATCAAAAAATTAGGATTTGAGTAGAGGTTCACAAACGTTGCATTTCCGTTTAAAAACCCGTTAATATCGATGTCGGTGCCGGGAATCAGCAAATCGAGATGTGAAATATCCAGATCGTGAAAACCAAGTTTCAGACTATCCGCAGAATTATTAGAAACCCCACCGGCAACACTGAATTTTGAACTATCGCTATAAAAAACAAAATCTTTAAAATAAATTCCTGTCGTATCGGCAACCAGGAGGTTTTCAGGTTTTACGCTCCAATTATTTCCATCAACCATCAAATTAACATTGCTTAGCCGCGAATTTATTTTATGCATACTTTGCAGTTGCAGAAAACCTTGAAAATCGGCGGTATTGGTGGAAGTATTAGTCAAATCGTTCCATCTCAACCTGTAAAAAACCGAGTCGGTTCTCAGACTTGTTTCGAGTAAAAGGCTGTCGATGCCGATGCCCAGGCTATCATTCTGATTTGCATCAGCAAACATCACACGTTTTGAGAACACCGAAAAGTCAAAATCAGTATCCCCTGAATTAGCTTCAATCCGGCAATTTTGAAAATCAACACCCGAAACTTCCACCAAATCAGAAAATCCTTCAATGTTCAGATTTTTCGATTTTGTATCGAACAGACCTTCAATCCTTGAATTTTTGGCGACCTTAAGCTGAGGCATAAACAAATCAGTCAACTGACTCGTTTCTTTAAGGCTAACAGCAAAACTTATCTCCTGCCTATCTATGCTGAGGTCGTCCGGCGGAAACACAGCAGCAACCACTTTGGAATAATTTCCCACAAAACGCTTTACCGAAGACAACAATGAGCTGAATTTAAACTTCCCGACAAATTCGGCATCTACGAAATCGGAATGCAGACTCAGATATTTCTGCCCGTCTGGCTCATGAAAGCTCTCTAGCGTTAATGCTTCGAGTTGATATTTCCTGTTGTTTTCGACATAAACAGTACTGTCGATCTGGATTTTTCCATCCAGTTCATCCAGTGTATTGCCCGAAAAATCAAAACGAAGTACCGTTGACAATCGCATGGTGGAATCACGGGTGGATAAATTCAACTTAAAAAGGTCAGCATTGGTTATTCTTGAATAGAAATTAAAGACCGGTGTTTCTTTATTAAAATCAACCATTCCAGTAAAGCCAAAATCCAGGTTTTCGTCAGCCACCGATAAATTGCCATTAAAAACCTGCTTAGCAAGTGCACCGTCAACTACCACATTTTCGTAACTGTAGCCATTTATTCCAATACTTGAAACATTGCCTGCCATTGTAAGATCGAGGGTAGAAAGCTTAACTCCGGCTCCATCAACGTTTATCGAAAAACTTGCTTTTCCCAGTGTTGAGGTCAGATTGAAGAGTTTACCAACATCAAGGTCACTCCCATCAAGTTTTCCTGAGTAGGAAAGTTCACGCTTATCGCCGGTCCTGACGAGCGTAATATCTGTATTAAGCCTGCCAAGAGCGGTTTCAAATCTGGCTCTCGAAACAAAATCGTTATAAAATCCGGTAAATTTTCCGCTTACGCTGATCAGACCCATTTTTGCCAGGATATCAGGAATGGGCAAAAACATGCTGCTATCACCAGGCAAAGCAAAATTCCTGAGATCTGCATCACTTGTCGTAAAACTAACAATGTTGGCATGAATGAAAGTTTCGGTGATATCCGGTAAACCATTCATGCGGACCGTTCCTTCAAATCGGGTGTTATCACCAAAAGCAGCGGTAAATTCGTTTCCTTTGATATTTGCAACTGTGCCTTTGAAATTACCATCAATATTAATCAAATCAGTCATGGTAAACATGATAGGCGCAAAATAGCCTATATCACTCATTTCCAGTGTTGTATTCCGGATTTTTGCGTCAAATGTAACTTTATTGATAAAATCATTGAAATCGTCGAAACTATCAAAATTAAAAACGAGATCGAGGTCCAGGCTAGAGTTGTTGGTGGTGATCATCAAATTCTCCGCGGCGATACTTTTCGGATAAAATTGGATATTCCCACAAAACTCCTTCAACACAAATCCCGATTTTTCGACAAATGAAATGTTCTCAACATTTCCCGAAATGGTATCACCGTTGATGCTTAGATTTTCGATATCAACATCTAAATTATTGAGTTCGATATCGCTGAAATCGATGCCAGGGCCTGGAGTTTTGTAATCCTGGTCTTCATAAACAAAATGGCTTTGCCGGATTTGAAGACTTGAAAACTCAAGAATCCAGGGTTTTGTGCTATCAGCAACGATGGTTGTATCGACCTGTCCTGAAACAAAATGCTGAAGAAAATCGTCAAGGTTGAGCATATTTGCCAGCTTGTATTTTCGCAATGCGAATTCGAGGCCTTCAATCCGGAGCATTCCAAGTCTAATGATTTTTTCGCTCGAGTTGACCTGCCCCAGCCAGGTTTCGAGTTTTCTAACGCTAAGCATGGTAATGCCTTTGCTGTCTTTTACTAACAAATCCTCCAGTAAAAGACCGCCTCGCAACGAAAGGTGCACACTTCCCACCAAGACTTCAGAACCCACCTGACGTGATAGAATCGCGGCTGCAAATTTGGTAGCGACTTTCTGAACATCGGGATTATGTAGCAAAAGCATTGCCACCAAAGGGACGGAAACCACTAAGGTAATGAAGTACAACGCTATTTTAAGTCCCTTTTTTAAGATAAGATTTGAGATTTAGGATTTAGTCCCGATAGCTATCGGGATAGGATTTGAGATTAATGATTTGAGATTTGCTTTTTGTTTTTTGAGTTTTGTTATTTATAAAAGTAGTATAATCTACAAAGAAAGCCTTTAAACGATCCCTCGTTCCTTTTTAATTTCTTCGTAAGCAGCATTGAGTTCCTGGAATTTTTCTTTTGCAGCATTTTGAATGTCCGCTCCCAGGTGGCTCACCTTATCAGGATGGTATTTTGTTGCCATTTTGCGATAGGCTTTTTTCAACTCATCGTTGTTGGCATCAGGAGTTACTTCAAGAATTTTATAGTTTTTGAAATTATCCTTCACAAACATGGCTTTTATCGAGTTAAAATCGCCGGTTTCGATATTGATGTATCGCGAAATATTTTCGATTACATCAATTTCGGCTTCATGCGTAAAACCGTCAGCCTGTGAAATCCCAAACAGAAAATGTAACAACTGCAGTTTTGAGGAATAATCCATGTAACGGCCAATCTGCTGCGAAACTTCGCGCACATCGAAGTCCTTCTGAAGCATTTCGTGTAGCATCAGAATATTCTGATTTGTTACTTCTGTTCCAAACTGCCTGTTAAGGAAAGTTCTGACATATTCCAGCTCCGATTTTGCAACCCGGCCGTCGGCTTTCATCACTGAGGCAGCCAGTACAAGCAGACTAATGGTAAAATCGCCGGTTTGTGTCTGTGATGCCGTTGTTCCGCCATAGCCATAAGGTGTACCACCACCTTCACCCGGCGATTGATACTGATAAACGCTGGTTTGGATGCCGTCGAACATCGAACCAAACATAAAACCAATTAAGCCACCAATTGGTCCGCCAAGTACCCAGCCTAATCCGCCACCAATCCATTTTCCGTATTTTGCCATATTATTGTATTTTTATAGAACCGCAAAATTAGGCAAAACGAAGCTAATCAAACAGGTTCCCAAAAGAAGCATACAGAATAATTTTTGAATAATTAACGTATGGAATTCCTGGTTTCCACGACAAATTTTTTGATGATATGAACCCCAGCCAGGCAAATGCGCTTATTTTTTACTCAGGAGTAAGAATTTAACGCCTGATTATAAATTTTGTGGAAGCATAATTTCCATTATTGCCCACTCTTAAAAGATAGCAACCGTTTTGCAATTGCGAAACATCGATGGTTTCGGTGTTTATAGATAAATCTCTGCTTATGATTTCTGTACCTAACCCATTGTAAATTTTAATTGAGGCAATACTGTTGGTTTTTAAACCAGTGATCCGGATGAAATCGACGGCGGGATTTGGAAAAATCTGTATCGAATTTGTAAACTGGATTTCACTTATGTCTACCCAACCGGCACAATCGGAAAGTAAACCAACGCCCTGGTCTTCCACACAAAATAATTCATCGGGGTACTCTGGCATTAAAAGACCCCCAGATAAACCCTGACTTCCGCCAATGCTTTCGATATAAAATGCATCGTAATCAGTAAAATTGAATTTTATGATGATATCACCATTATTCAGCATAATGTTCTCGATGGATTGAACAATAGCTGGATAGCCACCGGTAGTATAATCTGAAAGCAGTGTATCCCCTACTTCCAATGAAAAATCATAGAGCAAGTCATCCTGATGAGAAAAGTAATCATAAATGAATACCTTTTGAGCGACACTGTCTTCATGCAATAAAATTCCACTTAAACCTGAAAGTGTATCCGCATAATATGGCGGACAAAAAGGGCCTATAGAACCATAAATTGAACGTAAAGGAGAGGCTTTGAATCTTGCGTATTTTACATTTTCGATAATTGTATCGTATCCTGCATAGAAATAGCGCAAGCCGGAACAATGGCACATACAAGGAAAGCCATCATCAAAATTGTTAACGACATCCCAAAATTTATTGGTTTTAATTAAAGGATGATAACTTTGAGCCTGGTTTTCCTGAATTATCATAGCCAGCAAAAAAAGCAACAAAACAACATTTTTTTTCATGGAGCTATTATAAAAAGTCGTTAAGCAAATGTAACGATTGATTTCCAAAATAAAGAAAACTTATGATATTCTTTGAAAATAGGTATTTTGCAGCAATATAACATGAAAAAAGAAACCCGGGGGTTTCCTTTTATATTTATTTTGGTGCATAAAAGCATCGTATCGGAGAGTGTATCTTTTCCTCCTTCACCAATACTTTAATTGCTTTATCAACTTCCTTTTTATCGAGGCCTGATTTTTCGGCAATTTCCCCACCTTTTAAAGGTGCAGTTGAATCTTTTAAAGTTTTTAAAACGAGTTCTTTTGCTTCCATATTTTTGTATTATTATTAAACTGATCAATCAAAAATCATCAATCAAAAATCATCAATCAATTAAATTTCATCCAAAAGATGAACAACGAGTCCGCTTCTCAGTTTTGGTTCGAACCAGGTGGTTTTTGGCGGCATAATATTTCCGGTGTCGGCAATGTCGATAAGCTGTTTCATCGAAACCGGGTAAAGCGCAAAGGCGGCTTTCATTTCGCCGGAATCGACACGTTTTTTAAGTTCGCCTAATCCGCGGATACCACCAACAAAATCGATCCGGTCGGAAGTTCGTAAATCTTTAATATCGAGCAGAGGTTCCAGAACCAGGTTCGAAAGAATGGTCACATCCAGAACGCCAATCGGATCAGAATCGTTGTAAGTATTTGGTTTTGCAGTTAACGAAAACCATTTCCCATCAATATAAAGACTGAAATTATGGAGTTTTTCAGGTTTGTAAATCGATGCTCCTTTTTCTTCAACAACAAAACTGTCATTCAGTTTCCGGATAAATTGTTCACCCGAAAGCCCGTTCAAATCGGTAACTACACGATTATAATCGATAATTGTGAGCTGATTATCGGGAAAGTGAACTGCCAGGAAAAAGTTATATTCTTCGTCGCCTGTATGGTTTGGATTATTCTTTTTTTTCTCATTCCCAACCAAAGCTGCGGCAGCGGTCCGGTGGTGGCCATCAGCAACATAGGTCGAAGGAATTTCTTTAAAAAGTGAGGTCAGCTTATCGTTGATTTTTTTGTCGTCGATAACCCAGAAATGATGACCAAAACCATCGTCAGCTACAAAATCGTACTCAGCCTCGTGTTCTTTTACCCATCTTTCGACAATTTCATCAATTTCCTTTTTGGCAGGATAGGTAAAAAAAACAGGTTCCATGTTGGCATTTGTCACGCGGACGTGCTTCATGCGGTCCTCTTCTTTGACCTTGCGTGTTAACTCATGTTTTTTGATTACATTGTTCAGATAATCATCCACAGCCGCACAGCCAACAAGCCCGTATTGTGTTTTTCCATTCATGGTCTGAGCATAAATGTAAAGATATTCTTCATCATCAGCAACCAGGTAACCCTTAGCCCTGAACAAATCAAAATTCTCTCTGGCTTTGTCATAAACTTCCTGTGCGTAATGATCGACATCTTCGGGAAGATCAATTTCAGGTTTGATGATGTGTAATAATGAATACTGATTTCCATCAGCTTCAATTCTGGCTTCTTCTGAATTTAAAACATCATAAGGCCTGGATGCCAAAGCCTTAGCAATATTCTTTGGAGGGCGTAATCCTTTAAACGCTTTTAAAATTGCCATAGTAAGAAATTTTCTGAAAGTGTTTTTTTTAGTTTTTGCCTGATTTCAGGCTATTTTTCATCATAGTTCCCGCCATTGCTTCGTTGCAATGAACCAATAAGTGCACCAATCATTTTGGTGAGTTCCATCAATTGTCCTCTCGATTCATCCATCGCAGCATCTGTCATGTAGTTGAGGTTACGTGAAACAGCAGTAAAAACCACACACTCACGTATGGAACTTTTTGCCATCTTTAAGTAGTAAATAAACTGTGTTTTGTTTCGGGACGACCCTTCAGCAATTTGAAGTGCAATAGCCTGGGCAGAATTAACAAATTTCCCGGTAAGGTTATCAATCTCATTTTCCGGAAAAATGCTCGTGTTTGAATGAACCCATTCAATGTAATCGAGCGCCTTGTGATAAACTCTCAGATCCTCAAATCTGAAGAATGTCAAAATTTTATCAGTTTCGTTATCCATAGTTGTAATTTTTAGGGTGATTAATAAAAATAAAAACAACTTTCAGACCTGACAACGCTGTTCTGTCAGGTCTGAATGATGGCAAAAATATATATTATTTATTTACTTTAAAAGTTATATCTCCTTTTTCGAAAAAAGCAACAATTTGTTTGGCTGCCGCAAGCCCTGCATTTACGTTAGCCTCCGAAGTTTGAGCACCCATCTTTTTTGGTGTAAAAAAGTATCTTCCCGGGAAATTTGCTTCAATTTCAGCTTTGCAGGCGGGTTCGATATCCGAAAGATACTTAAAATCCTCCCGTTCGGCAAACATTTTAAGCAAACCCTGCTCATCAATAACTTCCTTGCGGGCAGTATTTACAAGAACTGCATTTTTAGGCATTTTTGAAAGAAGCTCAAACCCGATGGATTTTTTGGTTTTTTCCGTTGCAGGAATGTGAAGTGAAACATACTGGCATTTGCTGTATAATTCGGCTTCCGATGCCATTGCAGTTACTCCAAATTTGACCATCTCACCTTCAGAGACAAACGGATCGAATGCAAAAATTTTCATTCCAAATCCTTTAGCAATTTCGGCAACATACTTACCAACATTGCCAAAAGCATGAATGCCGAGCGATTTTCCACGAAGTTCTTTTCCAGAAGTTCCGTTAAAAAAATTACGGGCTGAGTAAACCATCATTCCGAGGGCAAGTTCGGCTACAGCATTTGAATTCTGACCTGGAGTATTCATGGCTACAACGCCGTTTGCCGTTGCTGCTTCAAGGTCGATATTATCGTAACCGGCGCCGGCCCTGACGATAATTTTAAGGTTTTTACCAGCTTCGATCACTTCTTTGTCGGCAACATCGCTGCGGATAATCATTGCATCTGCATTTTCGACGGCATTTAAAAGATCGCTCTTTTCGGCATATTTTTCCAAAAGCAAAAGCTCATAACCAGCATCTTCAACAATTTTCCTGATTTGCTGAACTGCAACAGGAGCAAAAGGTTTATCTGTGGCAACCAAAACTTTTTTCATAACTATTTCTCCTTTTAGAAAATTATGCTTTCATGTTTTCAAATTCCTTCATGGCATCAACCAGAGCCTGAACACTTTCGATTGGAAGCGCGTTATAGGTTGAGGCACGAAATCCTCCAACCGACCGGTGGCCTTTTAAGCCTACCAAACCACGTGCTGCTGCCAAATCGAGAAACTCTTTTTCGAATTGAATGTATTTTTCTTCCATCACAAAACAAATATTCATCAGCGAGCGATCTTCTGTTGCTACTGTTCCTTTGAATAATGGGTTGCGATCGATTTCATCGTAAAGCAAAGCTGCTTTTTTGATGTTGATTTTTTCCATTTCAGCAACACCACCTTTACTCTTGAGCCATTTTAATGTTTGGAGAGCAGCAAAAACCGGAACACATGGTGGCGTGTTAAACATCGATTCTTTGTCAATGTGAGTCTGATATTTTAACATGGTAGGTATTGGACGCTCGACTTTACCAAGAATATCGTTACGGATGATAACGAAAGTGACTCCTGCAGGTGCAAGGTTTTTCTGTGCTCCGCCATAAATCAGCGCATATTTTGAAACATCAATCGGGCGGCTGAAAATATCTGACGACATATCGGCAACTAACGGGACTTTACAATCAAAATCCTGCCGTATTTCGGTTCCGTAAATTGTATTATTTGTGGTAATGTGGAAATAATCTGCATCTTCAGGAACAGTCCATCCTTTTGGGATGTAACTGAACATTTTATCTTTTGATGAAGCCACTTCAACAACTTCACCAAAAAATCTTGCTTCTTTCAAAGCCTTTGAAGCCCATTCGCCTGTATTTAAATAGGCAGCTTTTGAACGCATGAGATTAAAAGGAACCATCGCAAACTGAAGGCTTGCACCGCCTCCTAAAAAAATCACCGAGTATCCCTCGGGAATGCTGAGTAACTCCTTAAACAAGGCTACGGCCTCATCCATTACAGCAACAAATTCCTTGCTGCGATGAGAAATTTCCATGAGTGAGAGGCCTGTTCCGGCGAAATTTTCGATGGCTTTAATGGTTTCATCAAGTGTAAATTGTGGCAGGATTGATGGTCCGGCGTAAAAATTGTGTTTTTTCATAACTAAATTATTTTTTTGGATAATAAAAAACGAACGTTTTTGAAGGGCAAAGGTAAAACTATTTGAATGAAAAATAGATTTACTGATAATTTTTAATTAGCCAAAAATGATGATCTCAAAATTTGGACTGCATGGCTTAAAATCAATGGAATAGGGTGTTTTTAGATAAAAAGCAACTGCATTAAATGACCAGTTCGGTTGGCAAAAATCCGGTTAAACTTAAATTTGTCATTTTCGTTTCGTTGCAGGAGCAAGTTCCAAATCATCGGGTGGCCTTGCAGAGCTGTTTTTTTGTTCAGGCATCCTTACATCCACATTTTCAACAAAAACCCAGCGATCATCCTTTGAAATAAATCCATCAAACAAACTGTAATCAGCAACTTTTAACCCAGGACTCAGGCCCATTTCAGGTTTGCTGGCAATTAACCGGTTAAAAACAATCATGTATTCCCGCTGTTTTTTGCTGCCTGGAATTAGTTGTTTTTCGTACCCTAAATGAAACGGAACCTGGCTGTTATATTTGAAAATTACACGGAATTGCAGCCGGCCTGAAAGGCCTGAAAAAACAGGTTGTCCAAAAACCGGATTACCATCTTCAGTAAAAATCATGGTTTCGATAATTCGGTATGTTGCACCCTGAACTCCACCAATCCAACCAAAAAGCGTGTAAAATGATTGTTTTCCAAATTTGGTTTCGATAATCCGGCTGTAAACTGCGCCGGGCCAGTTTTCGGGAGGATAACTCTTAAATAAGTCAATTTCGGTGGAATTATTTTTCAATCTAAAAACTTTACCAATTGTCCTTTTTTTATCAAATTTCTGAATAAATCCAGAATACAAAAACGATCCATCACTCAAAGGCACTGCCCAGGTAAATAGCTTTATTCCGGCGTCATCGGTGGAGATTACCTTAATAAATATCAGCGAATCAAGGTTCAAAACCAATGAATTTTCCGTCGACAAAATTTCTTCAAAAAGTAGTTCAACCTTTAAATTGGTGACTTTCTTTATGGAATCATTCGCGTTTCCATAAAGGATTTTTCCAAGTTGGGCAATCGAATTCCGACTTGCCATTTCGGAATTTTGTGCATTGCCAAAAGAAGATGTCAATAAAATGAAAACTATGAAAATGATTTTGTTCATGAATAGATTTTTTGAGAACTCAGTTTTTGAAAACACCCGGCTTTTAGGTGCCGGATTTTGCAATAAAAACAACTTTACCTGGAAGCTTGTGCTAAAAAATTCGAAATGATTTCGATTAGTTTGCTAAACTAAAAATCGAAATGATTATTTTTGGCAAAAATACCATTTTACTCATGAACCTAGCCAACAGAATAAGCGCATTTGCCAAATTAGGGGAAATTCTCACGAATCCTGACTTAGAGAGTTTCAGGAGTTTTGTGAGCGAAATCAACCAATTGCGTGAAATCCTTGTTAACAGCCAAAACTTCAATCCTTGGTTTACACCTGAAAATGTGAAATCAGCACTTTTAGCGCTTGGCCAGAGCCTGCATCGTAACAAAATTGAGAAATGGATAAATCACTATAGATTTGAGAAATTCGAGAAAACAAAACGCAGCACTGTCGCCGTCGTCATGGCTGGAAATGTACCTTTGGTCGGTTTTCACGATTTTATTTCCGTACTCATTTCGGGGAACAACATCCTGATAAAATTATCCTCCGACGACAATAAACTATTGCCGTTGCTTTGTAAGATTCTCATAAAAATTGAACCTGAATATAAAACCAGGATTCGATTTACCGAAGGAATACTCGAAAATTTCGATGCAATTATTGCCACAGGCAGCAACAACACGGCGCGTTATTTTGAATATTATTTTGAAAAATATCCTCACATTATCCGCAAAAACCGCAACAGTGTTGCCGTACTTAATGGCCGCGAAACCAATGAAGAACTGCACTTGCTTGGTTTGGATATTTTTAAATATTTTGGCCTGGGTTGCAGGAATGTATCCAAAATTTATGTCCCTCAAAACTTCAAAGTAGATAGGTTTTACGAAAACATGAACGATTTTGTTGATGTGATTAACCATTCGAAGTACAAAAACAATTACGAATACAACAAAGCGATTTATCTGGTCAATCAAACTGATCATTTCGATAACGGGTTTTTAATTTTAAAAGAAGATCAGGGGCTGAGTTCGCCCATTTCGGTACTTTATTTTGAGCGATATGAAGATTTCAGATACGTAAATCAAACCATCCAAAACATTAAAGATCAGATACAATGTGTGGTTTCGGCAGATGAGAAAATAATGAACCGGATTGCGCCGGGACAAACGCAGATGCCCCAGCTTTGGGATTACGCTGACAATGTTGACACCATCAAATTTCTGCTTTCGATCTGATTTTAAAAAAAAATCAAAGAAGGAGTTTGTTTATTATCGAAAATTACTATTTTTGCAACCCGAAAAAAGAAAGATATTTATTATGAAAAAAGACATTCATCCAAAAGATTATAGATTTGTTGTTTTCCAGGACATGTCGAACGGTTACACGTTTATGTCGAAATCGACTGCTAATACCAAGGAAACAATCAAATTTGAAGATGGTAAAGAGTACCCATTGATCAAACTTGAAATTTCGCATACTTCGCATCCCTTCTTTACAGGGAAGATGAAACTTGTTGATACCGCCGGTCGTGTTGATAAGTTTAAAACAAAGTATGCTAAACACTTCGAAAGCAAGACAAAACCAGAATAATCTTTCGTTAAAAAAGGTATGTTCAGGCCCTCCATTCCAGAGGGTCTTTTTGTTTTTGAGCCCACATGAACAAATCATTTTTTTAACCCAAAACAAAAAACCATTTATCGTACATTTAATTTCATAGCTTTGCATTGTTTTGATTTTAAAAACATTTCATCCTAAGTCATTGTTTATCAATTTATTTTCAATAATTAATTATGAATTACGTACTTTTCGACGATTATTCCCGCAATCATCTTTTACCATTAACATTTACCCGGCCAGTTGCCGATATCAGGTTTGGCATTTTAACCATTCGCGAAAAATGGGAGAAACTCCTGAATGAAAAAACCTCAACCTTAACCGAAGATTACCTGAGCGGCAAATTTCCAATCAACCGTGAAAAAGACACCATTCTGATAAATGGTTCAATAGTTCCCACTGAAGATTTGGTCAGCAAGATCAAAAATCTTCAAACCAATGAAGCACTTGTAAACGAGGAATCTATTATCGCACAACATATTAATGCCGATGAACTCGATGCATCCACCGAAAACGAGAACGAAAAAATTACTCAGTTCGAATACAATGAACCCTGTTTGAAAATTAATAATTCGTGGGACATTTTTTCGAAAAATGGTGAAGCAATTATTGCTGATTTCAAATTAATCACCCATGGCAGGACTTCCGAAAAGCTCGATAAAACAAATGTGGTGATTGGTGATGGTGAAATTTTTGTCGAAAAAGGAGCCAAAGTTACAGCATCAATATTGAACACCAACAATGGCCCGATTTATATCGGGAAAAATGCAGAGGTAATGGAAGGATGCGTAATCCGCGGTCCGTTTGCGCTTTGCGAAAGTGCAGAAGTTAAGATGTCGGCAAAAATTTATGGACCAACAACCATTGGCCCTTTTTCAAAAGTTGGCGGAGAGTTAAACAATGTTGTCATTTTTGGGTATTCCAACAAAGCCCACGATGGCTTTTTAGGAAATTCGGTAATTGGTGAATGGTGCAATCTGGGAGCCGACACCAACTCATCCAACCTTAAAAATACCTACGAAGAGGTAAAATTATGGAATTACCCTTACCAGTCATTTGTTCCAACCGGTTTGCAGTTTTGTGGGTTAATCATGGGTGACCACTCCAAGTGCGGAATAAACACCATGTTCAACACTGGCACTGTGGTAGGAGTAAACTCAAATATTTTTGGAAGCGGATTTCAAAGAAATTTCATTGCTTCATTTTCGTGGGGAGGCACTCAAGGTTTTGCAGCTTATGATGTCGACAAAGCCTTGAGAGTTGCCAGATTGGTTTATAGCCGGCGTAACATCGAATTTACCGAAAATGATGAAAAAATCATGCGTCATATTCACCTGGTTTCCTTTGAAAACAGGCGATTTTAAAGATAATCTGAATTTAATCATCTAAAAATTCCATTTTCTTTCCTGAAGCAACCCGTGCCGGAATATTTTGACTTCGAGGTTGACTGATGCATGAGAAAAAATTAAATAACAAGAAAAAATGCAGTTTTAATTTTTTGAAGTTAAATCTGACATTTTCACAATTGACAGACCTTAATTTTATGTACAAATTTCTAGAAAATAAAAGACTCCTTATTTCGGATATAGTCGATAACGATGCTGAATTTATCCCTTTGCTTTCGCAGGAAGACGAAGATTTAATGAACGCAGAGGAAATACCGGCAATTTTACCTATCCTGCCTTTACGAAATACTGTTTTATTTCCTGGTGTGGTTATTCCGATTACCGTTGGCCGCGATAAATCCATTCAGTTGATCAGAGAAACGTATGCCGGCAACAAGACCATCGGAGTTTTGGCACAAAAAGATCCCGAAGTTGAAGATCCTGCCGAGGCTGATCTTTACAGGATTGGAACCGTTTCGCATATCATGAAAATCCTGCAGATGCCCGATGGCAGCACCACAGTGATTATTCAGGGAAAGAAACGTTTCAGGCTCGAAGAAATGGTGACTGATAAACCCTATTTTAAAGCCAAAGTATCAAATTTCGAGAGTAAAAAGAAAGTCTTGCAGGACAGAGCGTTTCAGGCACTCATTTCATCACTCAAAGACCTGGCGATACAAATCATCAAGCTTTCACCAAATATTCCCAGCGACGCTGCCTTTGCAATTAAAAATATCGAAAGCCCTTTTTTCCTGGTAAATTTTGTTTCGAGTAACTTAAATATTAACCTTGAAGAAAAACAAAAACTGCTCGAAATCTCTGAAATTAAAGAACGTGCCAACAAAGTTCTCGCTGCTTTAAGCAAAGAGCTTCAAATGCTTGAACTTAAAAACCAGATTCAGGACAAAGTAAAACACGACATCGACAAGCAGCAGCGCGATTACATGCTCAATCAACAGTTGAAAACCATTCAGGAAGAATTGGGTGGAACTAATCAGCAGCAGGAAATTGAGGAACTTCGTAAACAGAGCAAAAAGAAAAAATGGAGTAAAGAAGTCAGCGATACTTTCGAAAAGGAACTCCATAAATTAATGAGGCTAAATCCAATGGCCATGGATTATTCGATCCAGGTAAATTACCTCGAAACATTAATCGAACTTCCCTGGAACGAGTTTACAAAAGATAATTTCGATTTGAAGCATGCGCAACAGGTGCTCGATAAAGATCATTACGGCCTCGAAAAGGTCAAGGAACGCATTATTGAATATCTGGCCGTTTTAAAATTAAAGGGTGATATGAAATCACCAATCATTTGCCTTGTTGGCCCTCCAGGTGTTGGAAAAACCTCGTTAGGTAAATCGGTAGCACGATCGCTCGGACGAAAATACATCAGAATGTCACTTGGTGGCTTACGCGATGAGGCCGAAATCAGAGGTCATCGCAAAACATACATTGGCGCCATGCCAGGCAGAATTGTCCAAAGCCTGAAAAAAGCAAAATCGTCCAATCCTGTTTTTGTGCTCGACGAAATTGATAAAGTCATCGGCGCAAATCATAATGGAGATCCCTCGGCTGCATTGCTCGAGGTTCTTGATCCCGAACAAAACACAACGTTTTATGATAATTTTCTCGAACTTGAATTCGATCTTTCAAAAGTACTTTTCATAGCCACGGCTAACACATTAAGCACTGTCCACCCGGCTTTGCGCGACCGCATGGAAATCATCGAGTTAAGCGGTTATTTACTGGAAGAGAAAGTTGAAATCGCAAAACGACATCTTGTCCCAAAACAATTTAAAGAACATGGGATAAAAAGGACTCAACTGACTTTTGGTAAAGAAATCCTCGAAAAAATTATTGATGATTACACCCGCGAATCCGGTGTTCGGCTACTCGAGAAAACTATCGCCAAAGTCATTCGCAACAAAGCACGATTCATTGCCGAAGGTGAGAAATATGATGTAAAAATCAGCCCTGATGATCTGATACGAATTCTGGGAAGGCCAAGATTTCA
>CAJATL010000020.1 GCA_903944895.1 uncultured Bacteroidota bacterium | reverse complement strand
ATGCCTTAAATGAAACAGAAGAAAAGGAAGATTTGGCGGTTTTCAGAGGGTTTATCAAAAAGCAGCACATCAAATTTTTAAAAGCCGAAATTGAGAAATTCAATAAACTTGAAATAGGATTTGGATTAATGTTTTGAGGGTGAATAAAAATTAAATTATGGGACGGAATACATCTGTTTCTTTGGGCAATTACTTTGAAAACTTTGTTGATAACAGCGTTGCGGAAGGTAGGTTTAAAAATGCAAGCGAAGTTATTCGTGCAGGTTTGAGGTTATTAGAAGTAGAGGAAAACAAAATAATCGCTCTTAAAAAGGCAATTAATGAAGGTATTGATAGTGGAATTGCAGAAAACTTTAATCCTACGCAACACCTTGAATCGTTGAAAACAAAAAAAAGAAATGCCTAAATTTTTTCTTACCAATAAGGCTGTTGAAGATATAACAAAAATTTGGGAATACACTTACGAAGTTTGGTTGGAAGATCAAACCGATAAATATTACAATAAGTTATTGATTGATTGTCAGGAAATAGCCGAAAATCGAACTTTGGGCAAGAATTATAATGAAATTAACAAGGAAATTTTAGGATGTAGTTCTGGCCAACATCTTATTTTTTAAAGAATTATAAATGCAACGCGAATAGAAATTACCAGAATTTTACACTCCCGAATGGATTTAAAAAATCGAATTCAGGAATAAAATTCAGTTAGCAACCAGAGCTAAAGCGCCGCCACCGGCCACTATTCGGGAAATTAGCCTGCGCCAGAAAAATCTCAAACGAAAAAATTCCGATCTTTACCTGACATCAACCTCCGGAAATTCGGCAATCCGAAGGGTGGTGCAACCATACGGAATAAGAATAATTTCTTCGGTTGGTGTGCCCAGATCACGGTGTGGATAAGGCGACCAGGGGATTTTCCCTGCCGAATTCTCATACAAACCCCAATATGGAATTTTTTTTCCTTTTGTAATGATTTGAATGGGTGCATTTTTAACATTCCAGGGCATCAGATCGACCGTATTTCCGACCTTGACAACAAAATCAAGGCTATCGATAGTTTTTTTAGGGATTCCATAATTCCATCCCGAAAGTGGCGTCACTTCCCAGAAAGTATCATCACGGTTAGGTGCTGTTTTTTCCTTCCAGTCTTCTTCCATTTTTAGCGCATAAACCAGCGGGCCGCGCTCGATACCCAATGAATTTTCGTACCAGCGCGACATCCGGATTTTCATCGGTAACAAAAGCGTCACCACATCACCGGTTTTCCATTCGCGGTTAACAATTGCAACCTCACCTGCTTTTACATAAATTTTTGGTTCGGAATTGGTTTGAATGGTTGCTTCGGCGCACCATTCAGGAATCCGCAGGTAAAGCGGAAATTTCCCGGCATTTTTGGTTTTACAGATGAATTCGATTTTATCAGAAAAAGGATAATTGGTCTGTTCGGTGAATTCTACTTCAACACCTTCCCCAACCTTTGCAATCACCCGGGAAGGCCCGTAAACCAAAGCAGCCAGTCCATTGTCGGCGGAGGCATACCAGAGGTTTTGAACAAATTTTGGCCATCCCTGGTGCATGTTGGTCAGGCAACACGGGTAACCGGAGGTGGTTCCAAAAACGTTACTGCTGATGTAGTCGCAATCGAAATGGCGGTGATCATCGGTAACCAGCACCTGATTTACCTGCTGATAATACTGTTTTCGCAGGAAATGATCATCGGCCTGAGTCGGCAATACGTTGTACGCGATTTTTTCGAGATAATCGGCATAAAAAATGTCACCGGTAACGGGAAGCATACTTTCGAAGGAATACATCATCTCAACTGCCGAGCAAAACTCAGAACCCTGGGTGGGGTCGTTTCCATGAAGCACTTCATCGCCACCATACATGCCATTTACAAAACCATGAACATCGCGCAACGCAGCCAGGCCTTCGCGAACAGCGTTTTTATATTTTTCATCACCATTCAACTGGTAATACATCACCGGGGCTTTGAGTCCCTGGGCAACATTTACACAATGGAAATCGGCATAAGGATTCGCATTTCTGAATGAATTGTTGGTAAAAGTTGTTGTCCAGTCATAAGTTTGCTGATGAATCAATCCGGCAAGATCGAGAAGAAAACCATCGCCTGTAATATTGTACAACCACAAAACCACCTGCAGATTATCACCGCCGCGTTGTTGTCCCCACCAGGTCCAATGGTTTAGCGGGAACTCCGGCAATTTTTTCGACTGGTATTTAAAATAATCTGTCATCAGTTTGATTACCCGTTCGTCACCGGTGGCCGTGTAATATTGCATCAGGGCTTTGAGCATCACCATTTTGGGCCACCAGTCTTCGCTGCGGGTTTGTTGTGTTCCTTTGATTTTGGTAAATCCTTCTTTTAATGGATATGGCCCGAAATAGCCATCTGGTCGCTGGTTTTTGATGGCCCATTCAATCCAGACCTGCGCTTTGGCTTTAAGATTTTGATCATCGAGGATGTAGGCCAGCGGAATTAATCCGTCAATCCAGTAAGGGCCGCGTTCCCAGCAGTCGCCACCTCCGCCAAGCCAGCCATTATCAGGTCCACAAACCAATTTGTAGATGCTGTCGAGATTTCCGGTAAGACCGTCGCGCTGAAGCTCCAGCATTTTCAATAAATGACCTTCCGGTTTTATCGCGCCAAGCGGCAAGGGGATAAACTTTTGCTGAACCAGTGGTGCGCGGTTGCTGGTGTACAAATCGCCTTTTCCGTTAGATTTCTGCGCGTGGGCTGGTAAAACAGCCATAATTAACACTAACGCAATGAAAAATTCTCTTACCTGCAATTTCATAATTTCAATTATTTAGAGAGCGAATTACAAACTTCCTGATTTGCTTTTTTGATGCGTGATTCGTTCATTTTCACAACTTTCCGGTCGTAGGTCATCAAGCCGTTTATCTCGATCTCAACGTCGGTGGTTTGGGTGTAAATGGCGGCTGAAAAACCCTGGTTGATCAATTTCTTCGTTTCATTAGGTTTTAATTTTATCTCCCGCCGGCAGCCAGCCCTGGGCAAAGCAAAAGAGATTCAAAACAACAAAACAGATCGCAAAAATTTTCCGTGCAGTCATCATAATCCAATATTTAAAACAACATTATTACGAAACAAAGTTTTGTCACAAATTTAGTATTTATTCAAAACCAAAACATTTCAAAATCCTTGCATTAATGCAAGTTTAGTTATCTTTGAATTTGTGTTTTGCAGGATGACGGAACATGAAATAGCCAGCCCGCAAATTCAAGCATCGTTTGGAAATTATATCTTTTTATTTGATTATAAATTGAGAAGCTATGAGCCATACAAAAACTGAAAAACCTGTTTACCGCACCGAACTTTCGCCCTTAAGTTTTTTACAGCGCAGTGCTGCTGTTTTTCCTGATAAAATAGCCGTCGTACATGGTGATCGCCGGTATTCTTACAAAAATTTTGAAACCAGAGTTATCCGCCTGGCTTCACAATTAAGAAAGTACGGACTCGAAAAGCACGACCGGGTGGCTTTTCTTTGCCCCAACATTCCTGCTTTACTCGAAGCACATTTTGCGGTTCCGATGGCAGGAGGAATCCTTGTAGCAATAAATACACGGCTTAACAGCGATGAGATCGGCTACATTCTTGAGCATTCCGGATCCCGCTTTCTTTTTGTTGATAAGGAACTATTCCCGCTGGTTGACAAGTTAAAAAAAGAAGATTTACACACCGTAGTTGTGGATGACAGCGGAGAACCAGGCGATCCTTTTGAAATTTTTATTTCCGAAGGTTCGGATGAATCGATCGAAATCTGGCTTGAAGACGAAGAAGAACCTATTGCGCTCAATTACACCTCCGGGACCACCGGTAGGCCGAAAGGAGTGATTTACACACATCGTGGAGCATATTTGAATGCGCTTGGCGAAATCATCGAAACCGGATTAACAAACAACAGCAAATATCTTTGGACGCTTCCGATGTTTCACTGCAACGGATGGTGTTTTACATGGGCTGTCACTGCCATCGCCGGCACACACATCTGCCTCCGGAAAACAGAATCATCGCTCATCTGGGAATTGATCAGAAAGGAAGGGGTGACTCATTTTAACGGAGCGCCCACGCTTATGGTGATGCTGGTTAACGATCCTTCGGCAGCCCTAGTCCAAAACCCGGTTACGGTTACTATTGCCGGCGCTCCGCCTTCACCAACACTCATCAACAGGATTAAATCGCTGAATTTTAACCCTGTTCATGTTTATGGGCTTACCGAAACTTACGGTCCTACAACGATTTGCGAATGGCACGAGGAATGGAATATGCTGGATGCCGAACTTCAATCGAAACTGAGGGCAAGGCAGGGACAGGCCTACATTATCAGCGACCTGGTGAGGGTGGTGAATGCAAACATGGAAGACGTCCCCAAAAATGGTGCTGTGATCGGGGAAGTGGTCATCCGCGGGAATAATGTGATGAAGGAATATTTCGGGTTACCCGAAGCCACCGCTACAGCTTTCAGGGGTGGCTGGTTCCATTCAGGCGATCTTGCCGTCTGGCACCAGGACGGTTATATCGAACTGCGCGACAGGCTTAAGGATATTATTATTTCGGGTGGTGAGAACATTTCGACCATCGAGGTGGAACAGGCTATTGTGAAGCATCCCGCAATCCTCGAATGTGCTGTTATTGCCATCCCTGACGAGAAATGGGGCGAGCGCCCAAAAGCTTTTGTTACCCTAAAAAGGGGGGCTTATGCCACCGAGCAGGAAATTATTGATTTCTGCAGAACCCAGATTGCCCACTTTAAATGCCCGGCAAAAGTTGAGTTTTCGGAATTGCCCAAAACCTCCACCGGAAAAATCCAGAAATATGTTTTGCGTGCCAGGGAATGGGGTGATAAGGAGAAGAAAATTAATTAAAATACCAATGGTTTTATCCTGATGAAATTTACAAACATCCTATAAACACAAGTTAAATATTGTCATTCCTATCAAAAATTGAAATTCCCATTACAAATTTTACCCGTAAAATGTATCATCTTTCCATTTCGATGGATTATTAATGATGTATGCCGATATTCTCTGATACGCTTCCTGATTTCGGATGATGTGATCGTGGTAATTTCTTTGCCAAACCTTAACACCGGGCATTTTTCGCATCATGTTTATTTTTTTTGTGACGGATGATTTATATCCGGCAACAAATGCACCCAATGATTTTGGTTTTGGTCCTGTCGGGACCGTCGGGTCGACCGGCCGGTCGCCCTTACCGGATGGGTCGCCCGTATCCGTATGGACGACCGGCCGGTCGCCCCTACGATCAATAATAACGATTCCGTGGATATGGTTGGGCATTACAATAAAACAATCCATTGTTATTTCCGAACGGATTTCGGCCGATTTGAACCATTCGTCCTGCGCAATGATGCCAAATTCGTTCAAAATCATTGTCCCTTCTTTTATTTCACCAAACAAACATTCTTTGTCATTGACACAAATCGTAATAAAATACAACCCTGCTTTTGAATAATCATATCCTTTCATCCGGATTGATTGTCTGTGATGCTTTTCGGGATCGTATGGCATGATTCTATGATTTTATAAATTTCTGACCAAAAGAATCACATGAGATTAAATTTATTATTCATTTGCTTCATCCGTTTTCTGCCCGCAGTAAGGACATACCACCCAAAGTTTTTCGAGCTGGCTAAAGCATTTCCTGCAGGTAATTACCTTCTCGACAACCGATTTGATGGACATATTTGTTTTTACAGTAAATATTTCGGGGATCTCTTTTAAGAAACTTGATTCATTGCCCTTTTCTGTCATCAGGAAAAGCTTGTCTTTAGCACGGGTGATGGCTACATAAAAGAGCCGGCGTTCCTCTTCTAAAAGTAAATCATGGTTTGCTTTTTTGATGACCTGAAAAATCCGGTCTTCCAGCCAGATATCCGGAAAACCGCCGCTGCCTTCGGTTAAACCAAGGATAAAAACCACTTTTGCTTCAAGGCCTTTTGCTGCATGAATTGTTTTCGCCTGAACCTTTATCCCTTCTTTGTAAAATGTTTGAGAATAGGAAGGTTTACCTGAATAAGCGCCAGGTCTGAACATGTGTGTACGGCGGTAGAGGAATAAAATGTCTTCACTTGTCAGGCCATCCTTCTGGAGTTCTTTGATTTTATCAACACAAAACTGAATATTCTCTTCCTCGCTGTTACCGGCAAAAACAACGATTTTGTGTTCCGATTTTTTTGAAGAATGAATCTCCTTCTCGACCTTGAATTTATTGTGCTTAATAACTTCGTTGCTTGCGCCTACAATGTTTTGCGTGCTCCGGTAATTGAGATTGAGCTTGATAATTTTGGCGTTTGGAAAATGATTTTCAAAATCAATAATGTACCCGACATTTGATCCCCGAAAGCCGTAAATGCTTTGCCAGTCGTCGCCTACGCAAAACAATTGTGTTTGTTCGGTGAGTAAAAGTTTGATCAGGTCAACCTGCAGATTGTTAACATCCTGGAATTCGTCAACCAAAATATACTGGTACTTGCTTTTATATTTGTTGGCGATGTCGGCATGGTTTTGAAACAATGACGTGCTTCTCGAAATCAGATCGTTGAAATCGAGATAAGATTTATCGGTGCAGTAATCGATATATTTTTGAACGATTGGAATGGCCAGCTCATAAAAATTGCGAACTCGCTCGTGCTGGTCTTTCCGGGCATTTTCCAGCACAGTTTTCAAATCAATATTTTCGACTTTAATCATGTCGGTAATCCGCATGATTTGCGCCACAAAGTCCTTCACATTTTCATGGAACCCATTAAATTCTTCGCGGTAGGTAAGCGAAATATTTTTATGATAGTTTGAAGGCAAGCGGTTTTTAACGATCATATCCAAAGTATGATTGAACAGGGCCGAATCTTTGGTCATACTCTCGTAAGTCTTTACCAAAAGAAAATTACCTTTCTTAAACTGCTCTTCTTTGTCTTTCATCGAAAAACTTTTATCGCTCACATGTTCGATGTAAAGATTGGCTTCGGGGATATGAAAGTCGGGGTGAAAGGAAAAATCCTTTATGTTGAGCAAGGGTTCGTACTCGTATTTTATGCTGTGGCGATAGAACCAGTCGGCAATAAACTGCTCCGATTTTGAACGGACTTTGGTGCCGTCGAGGGTTGTAAAATACTTGCCTTCAGGATGCCAATATTTATCTTCGTTCCGGTGAATCTTATCAATGATGTAATCGAGGATGTAACGCTTTAGCCGAAGCAGGAAATCCGTGTCTTCACATTGGTCGATCAGCAGTTTGTGAACCACCTCAAAAACCGTTTCAGGAGCGCGGAACCTGGTGAGTTCGTCTTCTTCGTTACTTTTCTCATCACCAATAATTTTGAATTTGTTATCGAATTCGTTTACGCCGTAATTGCGAAGAATTTGATAACAAAAGCCATGAAAAGTCTTTACAGTGAGGCCGTCAATCCATTTAAACTTTTTCTGATGGGCAATCCGCTCTCTGTCTTTTCCTGCTTTATCCAACCTTTTATCAGTTAAAATGCGCTCGTATTGGCCGGTTGTATCAGCCGAAATGATTAATCGGTCGATCATTTCGTTGGCTGCATTTTTTGTAAATGTAACGGCGAGAATACTTGAAGGACTAATCCCTTTTTCTTCGATGAGATAAATGAGTTTTTGCAGGAGGGTTTTCGTCTTGCCCGAACCGGCTCCGGCTAGCACCAAAAGGCGCTTGTGTTCGCTCACCACCGCCTCGCGTTGCTTGTCGTTTAATGCGCTTAAATCTGTTTTTGTACCAGTCAATTTGTTTTTTTAGGGTCAAAATTAGTAATGTTGGCCGAATGTTGGGATGTCTTTTCCTTAAATTCATCTGGTCAAACACAAAATGATGGAGTGAAAGTTTTTGATTTTGAAGGACAAATCATCAAATTACACATTGCCAGGCAATTTTTCCAGATATTTATGAGCTCAGTCTAAGAACTGGTTGGTTTTGGGCTAAAGCCCGGCAATTGTCTGTTTTTCAATTGCCCCGACCTTAAGGTCGGGGCAATTGATGTCCATGATATTTTGGGCTTTCGCCACATTTTTTTTGCTTTTAATACCTTTTTAGACCAGACCTAATAATATTTTAAGAAGTTGGGAAATCGTCATCAGTGGCGGCATCAACTTCTTTCTCAATTTTCCGGAGTTTAGTTTCACAGAATTTGATGAGTTCGTTGGCTTCTTTCACTTTTTCCGAAAGGGTGTCAACCTGGATTTTATTGTCTTCAATTTGTTCGACAAACCTGGTCAATTCGTCGAAAGCCTTGTCAAATGTAAGATTGCTTTTCATTTTTAATTTTTTTTGTTACGGTACTTTGGATGATTTCGTCTTTGAGAATAATGTCTAATTCGGTGTTTAATGCTATGCTTTTAGGATCGGTTATAATTTTGTTGTTGCTGGTAATTATCGCAAAACCCTTATTTAAAATTGTTGAAGGTGACAGATTTTTTACCCGTTGTTTTAAATACTGCAGGGTGTTTCGTGAATCTTCGATTAAATCTTCGATGGCATCGAAAAATCGGTCTTTCAGTTGCTGGATTTCAGCTTCAAATTCCATATTACGGTCAACAATAAAATTGGCCACTTCGGTTGGAGTGCGCATCTGGCGCGCCATCAAATCAACAATGCTGGTATTACGGTCGTGGCCGATTCCTGTTAAAATTGGAATTGGAAATGTGGCGACAAATTTGGCAAGTTCAAAATCGTTGAAAGCAGCGAAATCGGTGTCGGAGCCGCCACCACGGGCAATTACAACAACATCATAGTTTTTGGGGTTGATCAATTTCAGATTTTCCAAAATCAGCTTACTGGCCGTATTTCCCTGAACTGTCGAAAGATATTCGTGAATTGAAAACGCATACCCATATTTGTTTTTGAGGGTTACGTTTTTAAAATCTCTTAGCCCATCCGAATTTGGCGCAGTAACCAAAACAATGCGTTGAATGACTTTTGGAAGTTCGAGGTAATTATTCGGCGTATGGTATCTTCCGTCGGGTCTGAGCTTTATTGTGTCTGTTTCGTCAACCAGTCTTTTAAGAGTTTTTTGCCTTTCGATTTCCAGTTTGCCGATGGCATGTGCAACATCAATTTCCAGGATTTCGAGATTGATATTGGTTCTCGCTTTATAAAAGGTTACGCTTACCTTGCAGGTGATCTCGGTGTCGCTTTTGAATTCCTTACCCGTGGCACTTTCGAACAATTCGATGGTATCGTAATGCCTCGCCCAGCAAAGGCCGTTGATTCTTGTTTCGCCATTTTCGTCGGTTTGCGTAAAATCCAGAAAGCACCACCGCTTGGCCGGCATTTTTTTAACACTCGAAATTTCGGCGGTAATCCAAAATGTTTTGCCGGCAAATCCATCGTGGATTAATCGGTCAATTTCATTTGCTATTTCAGATAGTTTGGTTATTTGTGGCATATTGATAGTTAGCTCCAAATTTGGTGAAGTTTCAAAAATAGTTTTACAGTTGAAATTAAATCTTGTTTGTTGTGTTCAATGATTGGAACAACTGAACCAATGTTTTGAGTTTTTAGGTAGGTTCTGTAATAGAAAGGAATATCATAACCAGAAACATCATCTATTCTTTCTATTTTAAAAAGTTCTCTCTCCAGGGTTTTAAGTCTAAAGTCAAAAATAATGTTAGCAAACGCTTTTTGAGAAAGGTATTTGAGGTCAAAATGCGGATGATTGATTTCATGTTTCAAATCGTGTCTTTCCATGCGTTTTCTTATAAACGGTACATCAAAAGATTTACCATTAAAAGTTACTATTGCTTTTTTGCCTTTTAAGTATTTGCCTAAAAAATGCAATGTTGCCATTTCTTCACTGGGTTCTCTTGCAAAGATTTGGTCGATTATTAAATGATTGTCCAGAAAAGTTGCAATACCAATTAAAAACAAAGGGGTTTCACTTAGTCCAGTAGTTTCGATGTCAATAAAGGCAATGTCGGACAACTTGAAAAATACAGAGTTTGCAAGAAATAGTGGATTTGAGGATGTAAACCTCATTGAGAGTTGCTCATAAATCTTTACTGCGTTTTGGTTCTCAACTAAACTAAGGTAGGCTTTCGCCTCATTACCATAGCGAAAATGTTTTGTAAGTTGAGATATTGAGCGAATGCCAGCGTTTTTTAAATTGCCTTCTGTTGTTTCTGCAATACCAGTAATTACTTTCAAGTCAAAAAGAAGCCTACGTTTTGCACTTTCTTGATTTGGCTCATAATTGTCCATTTTTGTAACTGCTGAAATACGATAGCATTTTCCATATTTATTCGTTAAAATTCTACCTTTGAAATGCTTTGAAATGGTAATACCCTTATACTTCTCCTGATTTTTCTTTAAGACTTGCCTACTTCTAGAAGAGTCAAAAAGTCTAAGAGAATTGATTGGTTGTTTGGTATATACATGAATTCCATCAATAATCTCATTTTTAGGATTCTTTATCAATTTATCTTGAGCTAATTTTATCGTTTTCTCCAAAGTCTTTCTTGCCATAAGTACTAATTTGAATTTCATTTATCTTCAAATTTCACCAGATATCAATGATATATTGGTTTTTCCTATTGTCATTTGCACCGCTAACGTTAAACAAAACCATTGCTAATGACTCAAATCTATAAATCATGAAAATCAATGTAAAACACTCGAACAAAAGTAGAAATTTATCAAAGCAACAGCCTTCCTTTGCCAAAATAATTCCTGCCAACCAGCTAAAAAACAAAACAAAAGAGACCGTTTAGACCCATAAAAAAAGGCGCCGGTTTCCCGGCACCCCCCTCATCAAAATTACTAACTACAAATATTGCACCTTTGGGTGCGTAAAAAATTAATCTTTTATCAGCTTGCCAACAAACACGTTGTCGTCTTTATCGGTCACCAGCATCGAATAAACTCCGGCTGGCAAGTTTGAAACATTGAGGTCTGAAGAACCAGAGTTGTCTTTTACAACAATCTGTCCGGCCATATTGAAAATTTTCGTTTCCGAAATATTTCTTACACCAATGATGCTGACCATGTTTGAAGCCGGGTTTGGAGAAACCTGGACTTTGTTGAGCTGGTTTTCGAATATTGAAGTTGGTCCCATAAAATGCATATCATCCCAAAAATAGGTTTTCTCACCAGCCTGTGCGCCGGTTTGTCCGAAATTAAAGAAAATCGACGCTTTGTTATAGACATAACCTAAGTTGATCTCGGCTGTTCCTGGTGCTTCGTTGCTAAAATCGAAAACCAAAGTTTGCCAGGCATTTGCCACAGTGCTGTTAGCTTCGGTTTCGACGCTGATTGTAGGATCAGTTGATTTTTCGACTTTTAATCGCATTGGCGTTCCTGCTGTTGGCGACCAAACCCTGACACTCATCGAAGTATATCCTTCTTCAAAAGGAATTGGATTGGCAAAACCAACGGTTCCACCAACGGTTGTTCCTGCCCAAAGTTCGGCTGCGGCAGTCTTGATGGTTTTTACAACATGATTATTGGCATTAGTAGGATCAACAACGATTTCGGAAGCATTACCGCCAAAATCAGTCAAAGCATAATTAATTTGAGGATCATCAAAAGTTACTGGAAAATACAAACCTACCACCGGCGTACCACCGCCATATTCGGGGCCTTCGACATCATCAAAATAAAAAGTGTGGTCGGTGGTTGTAGCAAAATCGAAGAAGATTACAATTTTGTCGTACAATTCTGAAGCTGAGCCTGAAAAATTGTATTGGATTTCGACCCACTGGTTTGGTGTGGTCACATTTCCCATCACCTCTTTAGAAATTCCGCCATTGGCCTGATCTTCGAGTTTAAAAAGTACCTGGCAGGCAATTGGCGACCATACTTTAAGTTTGAATGTTGTGCCGGTTTCAAAATTTATTTTGCCTGGCAAAATAGCGAACGCATGCGCCCATTGCTCGCCACTGCGGATAAACTTTGCAACGTGTGCACTGGTGTTTATCCCTGATGGGTCAGGATTTGCGATGACTTCGGGGATATTTGGCCATCCCGAAAATTCATGATTCTGATTTGCATCAAAATCGTTGTAGATATACTGCGAGTAGCCGGTAATGGCCACGAGTACAAAAGCTAAAAGCGCTAAAAACTGTTTCATAATTTTAAATTTAATTGAATTTACTTACTATTGATATTTCTGAACTTGCGTTTATAATTGCATTTTATTGTTTTCGACTGCTCTTCTGATATCAAGATCCTTTTTCATAATGTCGGTGGTGTTGGAGTCGATTTTATAAAATAACATGAACAAGGCACACGACATATACAAAATCCCGGGAATAACCGAAACCAGCAGTTTAATTCCGGTGATGGCTGTAGCGGTCTGTTCGACATTTGGGACAAATTGTGAAATAGCCAGAATCCAGCCGGCCACGGCGGCACCGATGCCCCAACCTGCTTTTTGAGCAAATACGGCAGCCGAAAAGTACAATCCCGTCGAACGGCGACCAGATTTCCATTCACCATAATCTGCCGAATCGGCAATCATCGTCCACAACAGCGGAACCGCAGGTGCGTAAGCCATTTTGGCAATAATATTAAAAACATAAATTGTGGTTAAATCGTTTACTCCGGGCAAGTAAATCAGCATAAAAAAGACGCCTGAAATTAACGAACTGCCGATGAATACCCTTTTATTTCCAAATCTTTTTGCCAGTGGTTTCGACAAAGGCAAAGCAACAATGAGCGCAACGGTGCCAATGACATTAAATAGCTGGACATTGTTTTCGCGCCCGAGGTAATATTTAAAATAGTAGGCAATGGCGGCATTTTGCATGGCAAACATCACAAAAGAAACAATGCCAACAATGGCTAAAATAATCCAGGCTTTGTTGTTGAACAGGTTTTTGACATCCTCTTTAATCGAATTTTTTTGATCTTTTGGCGGCTGCACCCTTTCGCGGGTCGTCTTAAAAGTGATGAAAAAGAAAACGAGACTTAATGCGGCAAATAAAAACAGCGTGTATTGAAATCCCTGCGCCTTGTCGCCACCGCCAAAAAATTCGGCTAAAGTTAATGCAAGGCCGGTAACAATAAATTGTCCGCCAAAACCGGCAATAAAGCGATAGGTATTTAATCCGGCGCGTTCGTAGGTGTCGTCGGTCATCACGGCTCCCAAAGCCGAATATGGCAGGTTGATGAACGCATAAGCGGTCATCAGAAGCACGTAAGTTGCGCCTGCATAAATTATTTTTCCATATTCACCGAAATCGGGTGTTGTAAATGTTAAAACAGCCAACACAGCGTAAGGGACGGCTCCAAACAAAATGTACGGGCGGAATTTTCCCCAGCGGGTATTGGTTCTGTCGGACACTACGCCAATAACAGGATCGATGGCCATATCCCAAAAACGGGCAATGAGCATGATGGTTCCTGCGGCTGCGGCTGAAATCCCGTAAATATCGGTATAAAAAAACAGGAGCCAGAAACCCACCATATCCCACACAAAGTGAGAAGCGGTGTCACCCAGGCCGTAGCCTATTTTTTCTTTTAACGAGAGTTTTGTTATGATGCTATTCATACTTTTTAGGGTTTCTCAGTATATTTTTCCTTTACCACCTCAAAAGCTAATTTCTTACTTCTATCAATTTTCACTATTCCCCAGTATTCTTCATTGGCAGCGCCATCGTAAGGAACGCCGCTGCTTTTGGGCGCCCATCCGCCCGGATCGAGGCTGTTGTTGTTGCCTGCTTTCCACAACTCATCTACAAAGGCAAACAGTGCAACACCCGAACAAATATCGGCATGCCTGAAAACCTGATCCAGAATATTCCGGGTGGCATCGGCCTGTGCCAATTCATTTTCGCCTTGTTTGTAACCATTAAGTTCGGCAGCCATATAGCTGTCTGCGCCGGCTTCCGACAAATACATCGGTTTGGAGCTAATGGCGCTCCATTCAGCAAAAATCGCTTCGGGATTATCCCAGCGATAAACATTCATTCCCCAAATATCAATGTTCGGGCATAAGGATAAAGCCTTCGAATCGGGCAATTCGCCATGAGCTGTCGAAACGGGATGAGAAGGATCAAGCTGATGTATGGCAGCAGCAGCTTCGTTTAAGGCTTTGTACCAGGTTTCGATATTACCTTCGAACCACTCAGGGTGATAGTTGTACTCATTGCCCAACTCCCAGATAAGTATGGCATTATGGTTTTTGTAAGAATTTACATAATCGGCAAATGTTCCCGAAAGGATATCATAAATCCTGTCCTGGTAATACCCAAAGCCAATAATAACCTTAATCCCGGCAGCATCAATCTGATCCAGCACTGCAACTTCAGTTATGGGCGAATAAACCCTGATGGTGTTGATGCCAGCTTCCTTCATCAGTTTTAAATCTTCGGTGAGATTGTTAAAACTTCTTTTGTCGCTACCTTGGGGCACCGGATGGTAGCAAATTCCTTTAATGATGTAAGGTTTATCGTTCACAAAAATCTGCCTGCCCGAAACCTTTACAACATCGGCGTTTGCACTGTTTGAATTTGCTCCAAAAATTAAGATTAAAAGAAAGAATGTTAGTTTTTTCATCTTTTGAGGATAAATTTTATCTATAAACAATCATTAAATTGTTGGTAGAGAAAAACCACACCTTTGGTTTATCCACCATGTTTCGCTTCACCGCGACGTTTTGTTAAAGCCTGCCTGATTTCGTTTGATTTTATCTCGGTAATATCATATTTCCAAACCATAAAAATGGCCAGTAAAGCGGTAACTACAGGAATCAAAATATCTGCAATCCTGAGATTGGTTATAGTATCCATCGTTTGTACCTCAACAGCCTCATTAAACCCAACCATTGATAAAACAATGCCACTGGTAAGCATCGCAATTGCAGTTCCCAGTTTTACCATCCACCAATACACCGCGCCAAACATCCCTTCGCGACGTTCACCAGTATTAAGCTCGTCTAAATCGCAAACATCAGCCGTCATCGACATCATCAGTGTAAACAAACCGCCTATCCCAAACGAAAGAAAAGGAATGGGTAAAAACATCAGCCAGGGATTGGCAGGATTAAATCCCCACCATTTTAAGGCATATCCTACAATCGAAATGAGGGTTGCTATGATAAAGGCGTTACGCTTTCCAACTTTTTCGGATAGTTTGGTTACGATAGGAATAACAATTAAAGCAGTGGCCACAGCACTCATAGTGCCGAACCAGGCTGGCCATGTTCCAGCCAGAGCCTTGTCGCCGTTAAAAAGATAATAGACAATTATAAAAAACGCAAATTGCGCAACGGTTTGAAAACCATTAAACACAAAAAATGTGGCGCCACAAAGTTTTACAAAAGGTTTGTTTTTCAGAGTAAGTTTGATGCCGGTAATAAATTCTTTGGTGTTTACAGCCAGTTCTTTAAAGGATAAATTTGCCATTTTACTTTTATCCGGCACGATCATTTCTTTATTGAAAAAAGCCGGCAAAACTCCCAGAATCATACACAACGCGCCAACCCAGATCGAAAGAATTCTTGCTCCTTCGGGTGCTGAGTCGAAAATTGAAGGATCGTAAATAATTACCCAAAACCACGGAGCAATCATCCAGGCAATTTGTCCCATCCATTGCGAAACGGCCATCAACCTGGTGCGCTCGTTATAATCGGGGGTCATCTCATAGCCTAACCCAATAAGTGGAGTTGCAAAGATGGTGTATCCAATATAAAAAATGATGGATACAAACATAAAATAGAAGAAATTATACATTTCTGAACTTTCGGGATTAAGCTGCCACATGGCCATAAATGAAATTCCGGTAATTACGCTGCCCACCAGAATGTAAGGTTTCCGGCGTCCCCATTTCGATTTTGTATTATCGGAGATAAACCCCATAATCGGGTCGGTGAGGGCATCAATAAATCTTGGGAAGGCACCGAGCAAACCCGCAAGAATAGGATTCATTTTTAACGACATAATCAACACCACCATAAAAACACCCAAAGCAGCGGGGAATAACTGGTTTGCCAAACTTCCTGCTCCAAATGCCATTTTTTGTCCAAACGGAACAATGTCTTCTTTAGCTGTTTTGTAGTGTGCCATGTATTTTTAAATTATTTTGTGTGTTGTCTGTTCTTCGTTTTACTATCAGAAATCATTTTATTTAGCGGGTACATTTTTTCACTTATTTACCTTTTTCGTGTTGCTGCTCAACAAAAAGCTGCTGCGCTACTTTTTTGGGAGTCCTGCCCACCGTAAATATTCCCCAGTGTTTTTCGGCACCCATCATATCGTTTGGGTTGCCTTTCCAGTCTTCATCGAAGGCTTCAAACCAAAAGGTTGTGATGTTCATTTTTGCCGTCCAGGCCATAAATTCGTTGTAATACTGCAACTGCTTTTCTTCGCTGGCCCGTCCGCCAAATTCGGAGGACACCGAAGGCCATCCGGCCTCTGTGATAACAATTCTGGCTTCCGGAATTGCTTTTTTTACCTCCATTAAATTTTCGACCGAATAGGATAATCCCTCGTTAATATCTTTGCCTTCCCAAACCGGATAGATGTGAAGTGATACAAAATCGACCACTTTGGCAAGCCCGGCACCATGATCGGCCCACCATTTATAATTATCGGCAACAGTAACAGGCTGCTTAACCGATTTTTGAACTTTTTGTACATACGAAATTATCGTATCAGTGGCTACTTTATGGTCGTTCCATTCGACCAAAGCCTCGTTTCCAACATTGACAGCAACAACAATATCTTTAAATTCATTGGAAAGTTTTATCCCTTTTTCGATTTCGAGAAGATTTAACTTTTTGTTTTTTTGTAGTTCGGTTTCAGGGATAGGTTCGGTAAGCCATTCGCAGGTTTCGTGGTTACTAAGCTCGGCCCGAAGCCAGATTCCCAGCATCACTTTTATGTTGATATTATTTCTTTTGATAATCCGAAGCACCATTTCGGAGTTTTCGCCGCTGTCGTAGATGCGTATCAGGCCAAAACCGCATTGATCGGACAGGATTTTAAGGTCTTCGAGTATTTCGGCATTGGATGGGTTGGCCGCACCATCGCCCCTGTCGGGATGTTGGCCGCTCCTGAATCCTGAATAACATACAGCTTTAGAAACTCCCGTTAACAAATCACTTTCTGCCTGTTTAACTAACTCTTCGTTAACCGTAGTTTCTTTCATCGTATTCTGATTTGTATTCTTCATTTGATTTTGATTGCAGGCAAACAGGCTTATTAAAACGACGATGTAAAATGCCCCGTTTAACTTTTGGATAAAAACTCCTTTTGTTCCTGTTGTCATGTTTTTGTCGGTTATTTTAAATGAAACCTGCGATTATCATCAAATTAGTATTTTAATTTTTCGTCCATATCCCAAAGCCCCCAGTAGGCGCCAACATCACCTTCATCATCCATTTTCCAGGCTTCATCGAATGACGAAAAGTAGAAAATCTCAATCTGGTCTTCATGCGACCATCTTTGGGTATTGAGAAAATATACCAATGCATTTTTCACGGAAGGCTCTGCGCCATAAAACTCTTCACCTACATTCGGCCATCCGGTTTCGGTGATGATTACCTTTTTACCGTTTGCGATTTTCAGGGTCCGGTTGTACATATCCTTCATATAGAGCAATGAATAATCGATGCTGCATCCTTCCCAGAAAGGGTAACAATTTGCAAGTATAATATCGCAGGCTTTGGCAAGATCAGGCCGGTCTTCAAATTGATAATAGGCATCGACATATCCGACCGGAATCCCTGGAATTTCACTTTTTACACGATAAATGTAAACCAATAACTCCAGTTCGGTCAAATCGCCGCGATACATCACTTCATTGCCAACGGCAACGACATCGGCATATCCATCTTTAGCAATTTGGATGAGATTATTGATTTCCTGTTCGTTGATGGTTTCATTTGTACCTAACCATGCGCCAACCAGCGTTTTTAAGCCATATTCTTTGGCAATACGCGGGATCATCTCATTTCCATCGGTACACGAAAACGACCTTATCCATTTTGTATATGGCCTGATGATTTCTATCCTTCGCCGGATTTGCGCTTCGGTTAACTGCGATCCTGGCTTTTGCCCGTTAAGATAGGGACTAAAGCATAAACCGTGCATTCCATTTTTTAAAACTTTACCGAATAGTTCGACTAATTCGTCCTGCGTTTTGTTTAGCGCATGAATTCCCGTCAGGGTCAATATATTTTCGCTGTTAACCGACATGATGGTTGCTTTTTAATGTTACTTCAATGAGTTTAACTTCGCCACTTCTATTAAAAATCATATTGCTTATTTCGCTGTTCAGCAAATTCCCGGGAATAATTTCTGCCTTGCCATTCTCAAAAGCAACAGCAATTTTTTCCTCATCCGAAAAGGTATAAACTACCGGCACCTGGCAAAAGGTAAAGCTAATCTGATTTTCACTTAGTAAAATCTCATGCTTTTCGCCGTTTACCCGATAATATTCAAACACCTGAGACTTATCCAGAATTTCTTCTTTATTGAGCAGAGAGGTTTCGAACATGATTTTTCCATCGTTTATGCGAACTCCCATTTCACCAATACGGGAAATAACATCCTCTTTAACCTGGCCGGTTAAACCCGGCTGTTTAACACCCGAATTTGCCGGTGTGTGCGAATAAGCGTCTGTTGGGAAGGCGCCGTACAATTGTGGACTTTTGTAAAGTCCAATGCCTGCCTTAATTTCGTAATAATGATCGTTCAGACGGCCAACAATCCAGCCATCAGCACCTTCATCAATGGCTTTGAAAAAGCACTCCTGTGTTGCCAGCAATAATTTGGAAACCATGTGCCAGTATATCGAGCCTAAGCCTTCGTAGCCGTAAAAAGTTCCCGATCTTCCGGTAAAAGACTGATGATCGAAAATGGCTTCATAAATGCCCAGGATTTTTTCTTTTTCCTCATCAACAAGCTGGCGATAACTTTCGGCAGATAATTTATTTAATGATGTTTCGAGAAACTGCCCATTTCTGAATTCGCTGTTAAAATGATAATTGCCTTCGTTGTCCTGGCTGATGATAGTTGTATCTTTATCTTCAAGCAACTTTTTTAATAATGACGACTTATTGACAAAATCTTTTGGGATGACATTTTTTTCGTTAAACCGTGGCAGTTGACGATCCGGATAAAGCATATAACTGTACTGGTCGGGACGGAATATTTTACTGCGCTTTAAAGCATCCAGAACATCCAGGCTTTCGGTGCCTGATAAAAGTCCGGAACTTAAGACTGCCACCTGCCCTTCGAGCATTTCGTACAAATGACGGATCGAAACTTTATTTTCTTCCCACGAAATCAGGTTATAAGCATGGTACAAGCCATCTTCGCGCTTGTTTACTTTGATGGATTGATCAACATATCGGAGGCAAAGACTGGTAAAAGAAACCAAATCTTTTACAGGAAGCTGGATTTTCTTTCCAGAGAAAGAATTGACGTAAATTTTATTCCGGTAATCAGCATGTGCCTGTCCCAGAAAATCAGCAAACTTACGGCGGTCAGCATCGGTAAATCCTTTTTCGATAACTGAAATGTTCTGATCAAAAAAGTTGAGCATATTATCGAAAAGTACAGCAATTTCTTCGGAAACGCTGATCTCTGTAATCGAAATGTTGCTGAATTTTTCGTTCCAGAACTTTAAAAACCTTCTCAGGTAATAAAGTGTGACCATGGAGGTTCCGTTGCCCACGAGGGCATTGTTGGCGTCGTTCCATTCGGGTCGTTGGGTATTGAGCCAGATGCCTGCTTCCGGAATAAAATTGCTGAGTTTTGACAACAATGTTACCAGGATTTTTTCGGTAAGGTTGGCTTTATATATCTGATCGCCCGCCTGATTGTGCAACAGCTTTGCGTCGGCTCCAACGGTGGCTTCCAGCGTATTTATTCTCTTATTTAATTTTTCATCAAAAACTACGGTGTCCTTTGGATTCCGGACAATTTCGCTGTACGGTTTTATCCGGTAAGGAACGTTTGCATATGCAAAAACTTCGGTAGTAAGCAAGGTATCCAATTTGCCGGGATGGAATTTATCGGAGAGTTCGAGCAATTTCTGAAGATAAATAATCTGATGATCGCCCCAATAGCCGATGTACGACCAGGCATCATCCGGATCGGGGCTTTCCCAGTCGATACCGGCGCGCATGATGCGGTATGGATTGTAGCCATCGATGGTCGTTGCATTCACAAATTTGCTGATGATGCCTTCGATAAATTCGGGGTACGAAAAGCACAATGCTTCCCAGTTCTGAAAAATATCGCGCCAGTTTCCCTGGTAATCATATTTTATCGTGCCATCATCGTTTCTGGTTTCAATCGAGAATTGATTCCAGGGCCTGCTTGGGTCACCATGCCTGCGGCTAAACGTGAGTGGCAAATATTCGTTGGTAATTCTTATCAGATCGGCATTTGCAGTTTCTTCAGCCAGAATTGTTAATACCGGATAGGTAATTTTATCGGGTAAACTTTCGAGCCAGGGTTGAAATGCGCGTGCAACCGGCTTATTGATCTGAGATAAATACAGTTTGAAATCGGCTTTCTGAACAAAATAATTGTCGGTAAAAACCCCGCCCCGCATAATATTAAAAAGCGTGTTGGTAAAATGACGTGCATAGCACAAATTGGTGTTGGTCATCTGAAAACCATCGGCAAACGACACCATTTTTTTCAGGTTTACCGTGCCCTGGTTGATATCATTTGTGATTAAATCCTCAGGATTCAGCGTATTTTGGATGAACTGGCTCAGATTTGCAACATCCGTGCTGTCCTGATTTACTTCGGCAATGGTAAACCATTCTTTCTTGCTGCCAGTCGCTAATTCGATTTGCGCGTTAATAAAATATGCTCCGCGAGCTGCCCTGATGTCAACTTCTGATTCGACAGATAACCCGTTTTTAAAAGCATTGATTTGCCTGTCGGAGACCAATATTTTGCTTTCGCCCCCGAAACCAACCGACCAAACCGTGGTTGTTTTAAGCGCTTCGCTGGGTTCGGCCCTGTCAACCGGGATAGAGCTTAACATAAACAAGCCTAAAGTGCTACCTTCGATGCGTTCGTTTTTTTTGTAGGCATCCAGCAAATTGCTGTACTCACTCTGAAAACCATAACCTATTCCGTTGGGAAGAATATTCCGGATACCATCCATTACCCTTATGTTGATTGATGGATCGGTGCCATGATTAATCAAACATGACTTTTTTACAAAACCAAATTTTTCGCTGTTGTACCATCCATACCTGAAACTGAGGCCAAGTTGGACATTAACTTCTTCGAAGATGATTTTATTCCCATAAATACTTTTATAAAGATTTCGGGTAAAGGGGTACGAATTTTTTGATTCGTCGGTGAATGGTGCCCACAAAAATGTTTTGTCATCCTTGCCGACCAAAAAATAGCTGCTGCTGCCGGTAATATTTTTATAATCGTGAATCTTGTCTTCGGTGTAATAAGGAAACAGCGCATTGTCGCGGTTTCTTCTTCCCGCCGTGAGTGAGCCGTTGCTCGAAATGAACATCCAGTGGTCGGAGTCGCTCACGATGCTGATAAAAAAATCGGGCATTTCGTGGCAATTCTTTATCTGGTAAAACAGCTCACCGTCAATTTCGACAAATCGACCCGAAACTTCAGCTTGAGCCGGATTTAGTTCGTTTTTACCGAGATATACTTTTTCTGTTCTCATTAACCTGTATGATATTTAAATTTTACTTCAAGATTAATCCTTCACCTGCAGATTTTTTATGAGCAGCATTTTTTCTGCGTAAGCTGGTAATTACACCTTTGTTTGTTGTATTATGAAATGAAAGTAAAATGGTGCTGCATTGAAAAATGATACTTTTTACCGTGAAAAAACAACCTTTCATTTCTTAAAAATATGCAGCCTGATTTTGATTTATTCTTTTTGATAAATCCTAACATAATCAACCTCCATGGTTTGTGGGAAAGCAGTGCTGTCGATTCCCTGCATACCGCCCCAGGCACCGCCTACAGCAACATTGAGTATGAGATAGAAAGGTTTTTCGTAGGGCCATTTCGTTTCCCCCAAACCCTCATTACGGTATTCAAAATACAAACTATCGTCAACATAAGCTTTAATGATGTTGGGTGACCAATCCCAGATGTAGGAATGAAATTTTTCGGTAACATCGGGCACGATGATAATGCCTGTTTTTTGAGTACCTTTTTGCCACTGATAATCTTTTGAATGTGCCGAAGCATGGATAACACCTTTGTCGTGACCCACATGTTCCATGATGTCGAATTCGCCGATATCCGGCCAGTTTCCGTCGTTAAAAGTCCAGTTTCCGGGCATCATCCAGATGGCAGCCCATGTTCCGCGACCTTCGGGCAACTTTGCATTTACTTCAATTCTTCCATATTTCCAGTCAGCATTTGATACCAATCTTGCAGATGAAAATTCTTTGCCTTCGATAGCTTCTTTAACCGCAATAATTTTCAAGGTGCCATTTCCTACAAAAGCATTTTTTTCGCTGGCTACGGTGTAATGTTGCATTTCATTATTTCCCCATCCATGGGCGTTACCTTCGGTATCATAGTTCCATTTTGCGGAATCGGGCAGACCTGCATAATCGAACTCATCATTCCATACAAGTTTATAACCGTCGTTATCATGAATGGCTTTCTTCTCGTTGGCATTTTCGGTATTCACCGCATTGCAGCCAACAAGAAACAGGAAAATCAGCGCATATCCCGAAATTTGTTTCATCGTTTTTAAGCTATTCATTCATTGTCATTTTTTAAGAAAATACCAACTGCTACTTAAGCGATTCCTGATAAACATGCACATAGTCGATTTCCATGCTCTGCGGGAAGATCGAATTATCGATACCCTGGGCGCCTCCCCAGTTTCCGCCAACTGCAACATTGAGGATAAAAAATGCAGGTTGATTAAACGGCCAGTTTTCGGCAGTTTTCACCGCCGGATTATAGGTGTGTATGATATTATCGGGCGTATCCACGTAAAAAGTCAATTTTTCTTCGGTCCACAGAAGGCCATAAATATGAAACTCTTCTTCACAGGAAGTTAAATTCATGCTGTTGCCCGATCCATTGCCACCAGAACCAGAGGTAGTGTGCACCGTCGAATGAACAACATTAGGTTCATATCCTACATATTCCATAATATCCATTTCGCCACAGGCCGGCCAGCCTGCCGTGTTAAAATTACTTCCCAACATCCATATTGCAGGCCAGATTCCTCTTCCTGAAGGCAGTTTTGCGCGAATCTCCATTTTACCATATTTAAATTCCTTCTTGCCTTTTGTAACTATCCGTGAAGAAGTATAAGAACCCACCGAGGTATTTTCGTTTACCTTTTTGGCGGTGATGATGAGTTTGCCATCAACAACCTGGGTATTTTGGTTGGTATAGTTTTGAAGTTCGTTGTTTCCCCAACCCGACGAACCCGTTTCAAAAGTCCAGAAATCGGTATTTACGGCTGATCCGTCAAATTCATCAGCCCAGGTGAGCGTCAGATTCGGGATATAATTGGGATCGTCCTGCGCTATGGCTAACGTTTTTTTGAGCGAAAAACTATTGTTATTCTTAAATACCTGCAACTCGATTACATAACTTCCCGAGAACGGGAAATAGGCGGTATGCTCGGATTCATTTTCGATTACTTCGGTGCGATAAAGCCATTTAAAAGAGTCAAATTCGCCGGTGGTGGTATTTTTGAGATTTACATAATTTGGATTTGTTGGTTCGATTTCGGCTGTAAATGAAACCTCCAGATCATTTGTTGCGATATTAATGGTTTTACTTACGGTTTGATTATTTCCGGTATAATCTGTTAATCTCAGCGATGCTTCAAAAGCACCGGCTTCAGGATAATAAACCTGATAAGTTTGCTTTTTGTCGGTGGTTGTATCACCAGTTCCATTACCAAAATTCCAGATTAACGAATAATACTCACCTTCGGATTTATTAGTAAACTGAGCGTGATTGCCGTCGGTCATTTCATAGCTAAAATCAGCCTTGAAGGATGGTGATGAATCGTTTTTCCCACAACCAAAAATGGTGATAAGTAAAACAACCGTAAGAAACAGCGATGGTAATTTGATGCTTTTAATTGTCATAGTGTATGTATTCATAAGATTTTCTGAGTTTGATTAATCATCTAAAATGGTACTCTGGTCGGTAAAAATTGTCGGATAACGGCCTTAAACCTAACCACGCTTCAGGCGTGGTTAGGTTCGGACATTGAACAGCGAACTCAATCAGGAAAGGTTATTTCCAAAATTGTATGTTTGTTCTCTTTCAGCCATTAATTTAAAATTTATTTTATGAAAAAGTCTTTACGTTAAATTATTTCTGTTCAGGTTTTACATTGGTAAAAGTATGATACCAGGCAAACAATGGTGTATTAACCTGTACAACCCTTACTTTTAAGATGTTTTCGGTAACTTCGATAATTTCGTAATCGCTGCTGCCTGCATAGAATCCCATATATCCACCATTGGAGAAATTGAGTGTGGTACCTCTGTAGCCACCATCAATGGTAGCCAGTGAAGCCGATGGGCTGAAAGAAACATTTTTAACACCTGCAATGTCGAAAGCTGTACCTGCGCTTGGATAACTTCCTTCGGCGCCAAGTCCAAATTCACTGGCATAGTTACCTTGTACAAAGGCTTCGCCGGTTGGATTTAGCTGTTCAAAAGTAAAACTTCCACTTTCGACGGAGAATTTAAATTCGCATTGATAAAGTGAAGTTGCAGATTTTTCCCATGGTGCCGACATGTACCATGCTGCGTAGGTGTGCGATCCGTTTTCGTAAACCATGTCGTTAGGCCCTAATCCTAAATGACCAGGCTGGTCGGCTGCCCAATACCACGATTTTGTTGTACCACCGGTTAAAAACTGTTTTGCTTCGTCATCGGCAAAACTGCTGAATACTTCTACCGGAGTGGTTTTGGTTGAGCTAATTCCACCGGTTCCAACGGCGGACACGGTTACGTTATAAATAACAGTGCCATTAACCGAGAATTGATGTGAGGTTGTTCCATCAGCAGCGATCTGCTTATCTTTTCCATCACCAAAATCAAAAGTGAAGGTGATTTCGTGATCAGCGGTGGCTGTAAAGTTCACAACTCCACTCCCATCACCATTTGGATGTTCAGCATCTGCTCCAACGATTTCGAAGGTAACAGCTACATTAGAAGGTGCAATCAGCTCGCCAAGTTTGTAGTCATCCTTCTGGCAGGCACTCGCTATAAACAGAAGTCCGATCAGCGTTACTAAAATATGTTTACTAATATTTTTCATTGTTTATCTTTTTATTTAATTTTTTACCATCTGAAATCTCCACCATCCGCTGCCGATACTAATATCGACAATCATTCTGGTATTGTTTTCGGTGAATGTTAAATCGTAAGTAATCGAAGCCGGCGCATTTGCCGGACTGGTAAGTTCGCCTCCGTTATATGGTTTAGGAATACCGAGGTATGCGCCTGTTCCGTTAAGAGTAACTTTATTGGCAATCGCGTCAAAGGTGTAAGTTGCGGCAGCTCCGTTATGCGGTGCTACAGGTGCACCACAGCCATCAGCAACAACACCTTGCCATACTTCAACCCAGGTGTCGGTTCCCAGAACATTGCTAAACGAACCATCGGCACCAAAAACATAGGTGTCATCAAAAAAGCAAGCGCGTCCAGTAACATCGGCAAGACTATTTGCCCACCATGAAATATCGCCGAGATTCGGGCCAACGCCAAGAGCGCCAGCTTCAGGAGCCATTTGCCATGTTCCCGTCAAAGGAGTAACAACTGTTCCTCCTTCTTTTACCATGATAAATCTCCACCATCCGCTTCCAATGCTGATATCTACGGTTAATCTGGTATCGCCTTCTGAAAATGTTAAATCATAAATTATCGATTCCGGTGCACCGGCGGGGCTGGTAAGTTCGCCTCCGTTATAAGCTTTAGGAATACCGAGGTATGCGCCTGTTCCGTTAAGGGTAACTTTATTGGCACCTGCGTCAAAAACGTAGGTTGCTGCAACAGTTCCATCATGCGGTGCAACTGGTGTTCCACAAGCATCAGCAGCAACACCTTGCCATACTTCAATCCAGGTATCAGCTCCCAGCATATTTTTAAAGGTACCATCAGCACCAAAAACGTAAGTATCATCATAAAAACAAGCTCTTTGTGTGACGCCGGCAGCATCAATTGCCCACCACGAAATGTCACCTAAATTTGGACCTACACCAAGAGAACCTGCTTCAGGAGCTATTTTCCAAACGCCAACAATTCCGCTGCTTACACCAGAACTCGTTAATTTAATATCATCAAAATAATAAGTCGAGCCATCGCCGGCATTTCCAAAATCAAAAAATATTACAACTTTTTGATAGGAGTTTGCCATATTGATAGCTGAAAAATCGAATGATAATTCTTCCCATTGATTTGCAACGGTGGTTGTTGCATCAACTTCGTGATTAAGGTCACCATTGGTAAGGTTCTCTACTTTTAGTTTTACTACTGATCCTGATTTTGGCGACCAAACCTTAACTTTAAATAGTTTGTTAGCCGAAAAATCAATCGGATTCTCAAGTGTCAGAAAACTTCCGGCCCATGTTTCGGCACCAGATGCCTTAACTGACTGGCCAACCCTTAAACTCGTATTCATTCCGGAAGCATCAGGGTTATCAATAACCGTGGATGTTGCATTTCCAAAATCAGAAAAAGCGTAATTAACAGTAAACGACTCAAAAGTTATCGGTAGGTTAACAGGATCAGAAGCTGCCGAAATAACGATGGGTTCCTGGTAAACAGTGGTTTCGGTAGCGGCACTTAATGCAATTACTGTCAACTGGTAGGTTCCAGGCCCTGCATAGATATGTTCAAAAGCTTCACCCGGTAATACATTTGAAGGCTCTTCGTTTTCGACATCGCCAAAAAACATATGCATAATCGTGGCATAATCGGCAGTAGCTGAAACCGTTACTTTTCGCGGATTTGTAACGTCTTTAACAACTGTTACTACCAGGTTTTCGGGAGCTTTAAAAGTTACGTTAATCTCCTGATTATAAGTGGTAGCCAGTCCGGTAAGCCCAACAGCGGTAATACCAACCGTAAACAAGCCTTCGGTGTAATTATGGGTAATTTTCTCGCCAAGTTTATAGCTTGTCGGAATTTCACCTTCAACATCGCCAAACGTGACTTTGTACATGGTAACTCCGTCAGCGCTGGGGATGATGGTAACCAGCCCGGTATTATCCTGGGTGATATCAAAGATTGCGGTAACATTTGAAGGCGCTGTAACGCCATTCAATGCACTCAGATCGTTCTCATCCTTGGTGCAGGAAACTGCAAAAGCCAGGATGATCATCAACATTAATATATTTTTCATTTGCTTCATCTCTATTTAATGGATTAATATAAAGGATTTTGCTTCCAGTTTCCTGCAGAGAAGTTGATCTCTTCGATAGGAATGGGGAACAATTCATGTTTTCCAGCCACAAATCCTGGAATAACTTCAGCGGCTTTTCCTGTTCTTACCAGGTCAAAGAAACGATGTCCTTCGCCCATAAGTTCAACACGGCGTTCTTTATAAATTACATCAGTAAGGGCAGCACCTGTAAGGGTTACGTCATGGTTTTCGTCACCAAAAGCTCTGCGACGTACTTCGTTAAGATACTCCTGAGCTCTTGAATCGGAAACCTGTCCACGGTTGAGTGCTTCAGCAGCCATCAGCAAAACATCGGCATAACGGATTGCCCTGTAATTATTAGGATTTGTCAGGTTCAGGTCGCCCTGGGCATTTTGGCTGCGCTTGCGCGGAATATATTTCCTGTTGAAGAATCCGGTGTGCTCGTTACCAGTGGTATAGCTGGCATCGGTAGTATCAGCAAAGGCAACAATATCAAGGATAGTTACACCTTTACGAAGGTCGCCTGGTTCAAATGCTTCCGTAGCTTCCTGCGTGGGAACATTAAAGCTGAATCCCGGTGAAAAAAGTGGTCCGAGGTAGCCTCTTACACCACTAAAACCAACAGCAACATTACCTTCGCTGCATTGCAGACAACCAAATCCGGCGCCTTCCATATCGGTATATTGAACTTCAAAAACCGATTCAGGACCGTTTTCGCCTTCGTTTTCAAAAATGTCATTAAAATTGGTAGCCAGTGAATACGTACCTGAAGCGATAAGCTGTTCGAGTACATCGGCTGATTCGGTAAATTTATCCTGGAACAAATAAGCCTTTCCAAGTAAGGCCTGAGCTGCACCTTTTGTAGCTCTGCCAGTCTGAGTGGGAGTTACAGGTAAAACACCGGCAGCAAAAATAAGATCGGCTTCAATTTGTGCATAAACCTCGGCAACCGGCAGACGCGGGAGAGAAGTTTCGTCACCAAGGATAAATCTTTTATCAACTTTCATTGGAATCGGGCCAAACCATTTTACGAGTTCGAAATTGTAATAAGCTCTGAGGAAGCGGATTTCGCCAATCATTTGCTCTTTGCCGTCGAAGTCGATTTTATCTTTAAATTCCATGAAATAATTGGTGCGCTGAACCCCTGCAAACATCCAGTTCCAGATATCTTTCAGATTACTGTTTGTAGGTGTGTGGATCATATCATCAATTTGCTGCCATCCGATTACATCAGTTGGGCTTTCGCCACCGCAAAGTGTATTTTCGGATGCAATTTCGCCGAGTAAAACATTGGCATAGGTAGGCTGCAACAAATCATAAGCTGCAATAAGAGCCATGTAATAATCATCCTCTGAGTTGAAATAATTTTCAGAGTCGATCGAGTACTCCGGCGAAACTTTTACAAAATCATCGCTGCAGGAAAATATCGACAGTGTAAGTGTAAATAATCCTGCAACCAAAGTTTTATTTAAAATATTCTTCTTCATTGTTAAAATTTTAAATGTTAATGTTAAAACCAAAAGTATAAGTTCTGGAAGCAGGATAGAAACCGCTGTCGAAACCTGAACCAATGGGTGAACCACTTGAGGCTGCCGGGTCAAATCCCATATATTTTGTTAGTGTAAAAAGATTGTTTACTGCAAAGAAGAATCTGATTTCTTCGATACCGATTTTCTTGGTCGTCTCCTGGGCAAGTTTGTAACCCAACGAAACCCTTTGAAGTCTCAGATAAGAACCATCCTCTACATAATATTCAGAAAACACGTTATTTGCCGTTGCCGCTGTAGTTAACCTTGGAACGGTGTTGCTTGTTCCTGGTCCGGTCCATCTGTCGAGCGAAGTTGCCAGACGGTTAACATTTGGCTGTGCACGTTCGTAATTTCTGACGATTTCGTTACCGAGGCTGGCAAAAGCATAAGCCACAAAGTCGAAATTTTTGTAGTTTAAGGTAATATTTAAACCCATCACGAAATCGGGAATAGGATTTCCGATGTTGGTTCTGTCGTCAGAATTGATGACGCCGTCTTTGTTAAAGTCAACAAAACGGATATCGCCGGGTTGTGCTTCAGCGCCGAGGGCACCTTGTGAAGGGTGAGCGTCAACATCGGCTTGTGTCTGGAAAAGTCCGTCGGTCTGGTAGCCATAAAAATAGCCAATTGGTAAACCAACTTCCATGCGTGCCGGTGCAGGCTGTCCAACGCCAAAGCTTCCGCCTTCAACGAAACCTGTTCCATTGTTAACTTCAAGAACTTCGTTGTTGAGGGAGGTGAAGTTATAATTTACTTTATAGCCAAAATCTTTTCCTACCATACCCCGATAACCTACCGAAAACTCAAAACCATTGTTTTGAACTGTTCCGGCATTAACCGTTGGACCTGCTGCGCCAGGAGCAGAAACACCAAAAATCCCTGATACCGGAATACTTCCGATCAGCAGGTTATTGGTTTTCTTGTTGAAATAATCAGCGGTAAATTCTAATTTCTCACCTAAAAATTTAAGATCGAAACCTAAGTCGAACTGTTCCGACTGTTCCCATTTGATTTTTGGGTTTGGTAAAGCGCCAACAGCCCGGCCATAAGTAAGCTGATCGTTGAAAACATAAGTTCCTTCGCCGGTAAGCTGCGAAATATACTGGTAATCACCAATTTTATCAGATCCAAGAATACCATAGCTCACCCTGAATTTAAACTGGTCGATACCTTTAACATCTTTCATGAAATTTTCATCAGAAATGATCCATCCTAAAGTTGCTGACGGGAAATAGGCGACGCTGTTTTCGGGGCCAAATTTTGTTGAAGCATCCCTTCTGACCATCACCGAAGCCAGGTATTTTCCTTTGAAATCATATTGGGCTCTTGCAAAATAGGATAACCTGCGTTGGTCGTAAACCCATGAGCCAGCAGCTTTTGAGGTACCCAGACCATTTGCAATGCCTATGTCGGCAAATTCCCATGAATTATTCGGTACATCAAAACCTGTTGCATTAAGGCTGTTTCCCCATGTTTTGTAAACAGTCGAACCTAATGTGGCTGTAACATGATGTACTTTGCTCAACGTATTTTCGTAAGTAACGAAAGCATCAAAGGTGTAATCGTTGTAATTATCTTTCTGCTGGTAGACGCTGCTGCGGGTAATATCAAAAACTTTTCCGCCATAATCGACAATCTTCGAAAACGATTTATAATTGGTGTTTGCGGTGTTAAAACCAATACGGGCAGTAGCAGTAAAATGCCGGGCAAAGTTAGCATCCAGACCAAAATTACCATTCAGTTTATAGAGGTTATAGTCGTTAAAAGTATTAGCAATTTGCGCCAAAGGATTGATAATTTCGATACCCAGATTTGCCGGTGCAAGGAAATAATCGCCATTGATGTCGTAAACAGGTACTGTTGACGGCATATTCACCGCGTTGAACAAAACCGATCCAAGACCATTATCGTTGAAAGAATTACGATTAATGTAAGAATAGGTTAACGTGGTATTAAATTTAAGCCAGTCGGTTAAATCGGCACCCAAAGCTAAACGGGCAGTATTTCTGCTGAAATCAGATTTATCCCCACCAATAATACCTTCCTGCCGTAAATCGGAAACGCTAAGCGCATAATTCATGTTTTTCGATCCTCCCGTAAGACTGATGTCATTATCCATAATTGGTGCCGAGGAGAATAGTTCATTCTGCCAATCGGTGCCAACTCCCAAACCTGAAATATCAGGATAAGGAAGTGCCTGTCCGTTTGCAGCATAGCTTTCGTTAATCAGAGCGCCATATTCGGTTGCATTTAAAACCGGCAATTTACGGGTAGTTTCCTGTGTTCCAAAAGAGCTGTTGATGCTCACTTTGGTTGGTGTGTTGCGGGTTCCCTGAATGGTTGTAACAAGGATAATACCGTTGGCACCTACAGTTCCGTAAATGGCAGCCTGGGCATCTTTAAGTACCGTAATGGTTTTGATGTCCTTTGGGTTGAGCGTATTTAAATCACCCTGATAACCATCAATGATAACTACCGGAGAGGCGTCACCATTGGTCGAAATTCCCCTGATACGAACATCCAACCCTGCACCCGGCGAGCCAGACTGTTGGGTAACATTAACCCCGGTCATCGTTCCCTGCAAAGCCTCTTCAACTTTAATAGGCTTTAAACTGGTGATGGTTTTTGAATCAACCATCGAAACAGAACCTGTCAGATCTTTCCGTTTAATGGTTCCATAACCAATCACCACAACTTCTTCAAGCGCGGTGGCTTCACCTTCCAAAACAATATCAATGGTTGGTTGACCAGTGAAAAGGATTTCCTGAGGTGTCATTCCAATAAACGAAAACACAATGGTGGAGTTGACGGGCACATTTTTCAGGACAAACCTACCATCGATGTCAGTAGCAGTGCCCGTAAAGGTACCCTTAATCAGAACGGTAGCCCCCGGAATGGGAAGCTTGTCGTCTGCGGACGTAACAACGCCTGAAACGCTGCGTTCCTGCGCCCATCCAACAAAGGCAATGAGGAGCAACGTAATGAGCAGTGTAAATTTTCTCTTCATAAAAATTAAGTGTAAAATTTAAGTTTTGATTAAAAAAATATTGTTGAATTGAACATCAAAGTAAAACTATTCAATAACGAAAACAAAATTTTTCACATCATCAAATACTCAACAACGCCCAAAACACCATACATCAAATCTACATCAACACGATGCTATCTTATTGATTTAATGACAATAAAAACAAAAATAAGAAAGCTTTCTCTTTTCTCAGAACACGCATGTAAGTTATTTAAATAATAAAGATAGGTTTCCTAAAAACTCATGATAAAATCCGTCAGATTGCTGTTGCGATCGGGGTTGAGGTTTTTGGGGAGCCGGTAGAGGGGATTTCGATACTAAGGGAGGGTAAGTTCAATAACGAAGGCACCTGGCAAATTCGGGTCGGCGACGAATATCTATCAGAATTTGAATTTTATAAAAAAAAACTTTTCATGCGTAAATCCTTTCTTCGTGGATGAAAGATGGAAACTTTTTAAAGCTAGATTTACCAGATTTCATGCTTACTGGTAGTGTTTTTCATACCCCAAAATTCACTACCTTTGTTTCTATCAAATCATGATTAAAAATGAACGAACAATTGATACTAAAACGAATTACTGCTGACCCAAACATTTTTGGTGGTAAGCCTATTATCCGTGGCCGCCGGTTAGCAGTGGAGCATATTTTGGGTGTGCCGGCTTCCGGCGAAAGGGTTAATAACATTTTGGAAGGCTATCCATGGTTAGAAGATGAAGATATTCAGGCTTGTCTGATCTATGCACACCGGTTAGTTGGAAATGAGCGAATGGAGTTGTTGCCATCAATTGAAGGTTTGCACTGTTAATTTCAATACTTATGTATCATTTTTATCATAACATTTCATCAGATTTAATCACAAAGTAAAATTCCATGCCATGAAAAACATCATCATTACTTCGCTTTTAATTTTGGGCAGTTTCTTTGTTAAAGGTTACTCCCAAAGCCCGACAGACGATTTGCGGGGAGTGTCATGTACTGTTACTACCGACAAGCAAATTTACACAGTTGGCGAGAATGTGATCATTTCCATCTCGCTTAAAAATACAGGGCAGAATGTTGTTACGCTTGGTTTTCCAACAGTTTGTGCATTCGATTATTACATCGATTACTCATACCACCTTTTGCAGGGAGCCTTTTGTTTGACACTTTACTGGGATCTCGTATTAGACCCGGGAGAGGTTTACACCAACACATACACACATAAATCAAACCAGTACCTGATTGGCGCTGGTTTCCATCAAATTAAAGGAATATCACAATCAATGCCTTCATATAATGGAACCACAACCATTCAGGTAACATCTCAATTACCATCAACCCAAACCCTCATCATTCCGGCAGGTTGGTCGGGTATATCTTCATACCTCAACCCGGCAAATGCTAATCTGGTAAATTTAATGGCTCCGGTATCAGGTCATTTATTGATGGTAATGAACAATACAAACCGCTATTCGCCTCCGCTTGGAATCTTGCCTTCGGCGCCATGGAATTCTTATTCAGGATATTTTATTAAAATGGATGCTCCTGTTCAACTCAATATTACTGGTTTCGAAATCCAAAATCGAACCGTCAGTTTAACAGCAGGTTGGAACCTGGTTCCCGTACTAACCAATTGTGATTATGCAATTGAGGAGGTAATGTCCGGGCTAAATTTTGAGATCGTTAAACCGGTGGCTGGTTCAGAGGTCTTCTGGCCATCAATGGAAATTTATGGTCTCAATCTTTTTGAGACAGGCAAAGCCTACCTGATAAAAATGAATAGTGCAGGGACTATTACTTTTCCGGCATGTGATTGATGGATTGGTTCGACGGGTGAGTTTTACGGATTAAAAGATGTTTAAATTTGAGGGAATGAAATTTACTACCAAAAGTATCCCTTTAAAAACTCATGATAAAATCGGTCAGATTGCTGTTGCGATCGAGGTTGAGTTTTTTACGGAGCCGGTAGCGGCTGATTTCGACGCCACGTGTTGAGATATTCATGAGTGAGGAGATTTCTTTGCTGGAGATGTTGAGCTTTAGATAGGCGCACAGTTTTAACTCGCGCGGCGAAAGTTCAGAGAACTTATCCTTTAAACGCTTCAAAAATTCTTCGTGTACATTTTCGAAATGGGTTTCAAAAACCTGCCATTGTTTTTCGTTATCGAGGTCACGGTTGATTTTCTTCATCAAACCCTGCGCCTGATGCTGAATTAAATCGTCATGGATTTCGTGCGAAAGCTTTTGCAGATCGCTTCTTACTTTGATGAGCGACTTATTTTTCTGGATCATCTGCATGGTGGCATTGGCAAGCTCCTTATCTTTTTGAAGCATCTCAGCATGAAGTTTCTCGTTCCGGAGCCTGATAACCTCTTTTTCGACAAGCAGTGCCTCGTTTTGTAACTGCTTTTCGCGATCGAGGAATAACCGCTGCTGGCGTTCCTTTTCACGCTTATGTGAAAGACTGATTCTGAACTTTATATACCTGGAAAGCCCGAAAATAAACAATACAAAAAGCATGAAATACACCAGGTAAGCGTAAACGCTGAGATACCAGGGTGGTAAAATATAAAAACTGATTTGCGCCACTTCCGTTTCGATCCCGTAAATATTCCTGGCTTTGGTTTTAAAAGTATAACTTCCATTGCGCAGATTGGTAAACTCGCGCGAATTACGCCGGTCCCATTGTGTCCAGACATCATCATAACCATCAAGAAATGTCGAAAACTCCAGATATTCGGGGTTTTCGAAATCGTTGGCCGAAAACGAAAACTGGAGATCGTTGTATTGAAAAGGGATTTTAGTGTTTAATTTACTTGCCGAAGATGGATTTCCCCAGAAGATGACCGAGTCGGCGCGTGATATTTTTATCTGCCTGACCAGCGTAGTAAACGGCTTCTGGTAATTTTTCGGGTATTGAGGCAAATAATGTACAAATCCTTCCTGCGTTCCAAACAAAACATGTTGTTCGTTTACCGGATAAACAAACTGAAACCCTTTCACAAACTCACTTTCCAACTGATTGAAAGGCAGGCTGAGGTCGAAATAACTCCCGTCGTCCTGCCGTTTGAAAACGCCCGTTTTATTTCCAATAAAATACCAGACATTCCCCACGTCATCCTGGGTAATAACAATCGGATTCCGGTTACCAAACAAGGAATTTATTTCGTTTGAATAAACGAAACTGTCGGTGGATGCATCGTAAACATAAATGCCCTGGCTTGTTGTAAAAATTGGTTTACCCTTAAACTCAAACACATTAATTCCAAAATCGGAAGGGAAACCCTGCCTGGAATTATAAAAATCAACTTTTAGGGCACTGTCGAGTTCCTCGTTGAGATGAATCCTGAAAACACCCTTATAACCATGGCTCATCCAGATTTCGTTTTCGTTGCCATTTACGATAAAGCGCGACGATTCCGGCATTCCCTTAATCCGATTCCTGAATTGCCATTTGCCATTTACCTTCCTGAAAACTACCAAACCCGAATATGATCCTTCAATCAGATAATCGTCGTGTCCTTTTGGTTCCAGAAATGTCCATCCGCCTTGTTCGTCCGAAATTTTCACGGCTATTCCTTTGTTAATCGAAAATGTACCCGCATTGTGGCCACACAGCAATTCTCCGTCGATCACCTCGAGTTTCCAGACTTGTCCCTGAGTGCCAGGGACGATCTTAAACTGTGCGTCAGTGCCAGCCTGAAGTTCATCCCACGACTGGTAAAAAACACCCTGGTTTGTTCCAAGATAAAGATTGTCATCAAAAAGCATGGCTGCATAACCAGCGCTGAGGCCGTTGGAGTATGAAAAATAGGTGAGTGGAGAATTTATTTCGACATAATCGATCCCAATATCGAGGCCAAGCCACAGATTATCATATTGATCGAGGCTCACACTCAATACCGTATTATTCTGCAAACCACTTTGAAGATTGATCTGCTGAAAGATGCGACCGTTTTCATCGCAAATCAGTAAGCCATTTTGAACCGTTCCAAAGGCATATTTTGTTGGACTGATTTGCACACCACAATAAACCTGGTTTTTGATCAGGAATTTTTCGGCCGGGTTATTCCATTCTTTTAACGAAATGCCGTCGTACTCAAAAATACCTTTGTCGGCGGTAGATATCAGCATATTATCTCCTTTTGGAAGAATTGCCCAGATCAGATTTCCCCGCAAAGGTTCGGTGCCGGGAGTTTTAACCAACCTTTCGCCAGCCAGTCGTAACAGGCCATCTTGCAGGTCGTTTACATATAATTCGCCATTTACAAAAAATGAAAAATGAAACACTGAAGGAGCAGGAATAACGGTGATTTTGTCGTCTGAAAAAATCATCAATTGTTCATACGACTGAAAAACAATCCCCTGAGGCAGGATAAATATCTTCCAGACATCACCAAAATTGCGGTACTTCTCCGGAACAAATTGCTGCAGAGGATAAAACTTCAGTTTCCCCATGTCGTCGGGACTAAAAAATCCAAACTCCCCAAATGCTCCGACATAAATTTTACCGTCGTTGCTCACTTTTACACTTCGTAAAACCGAACCGGAACTTATTGGGAAGGTACGCCAGTTTTTACCATCAAATTCAACCAAACCATCATTGTTGGCAAAATACACCAACCCGCTTTTACTCACATCAATCATCCATGATTGCTGACCTGCCTGGTAAACAGGCTTTTTATAGTTCCAGATGTAGGGCACACCAATGCTTTTCACCCCTGCAAAAAGCGCCTCACACATCAAAAAAGTGAGTGTAAAAATGATGACAAATATTTTACCCGAATTTTTCATCTGAAATTTGCAATGCGCCTTATCAAAAAAAATGCAGCGGTGGTAAAAATAGTAAAAAATCCTTTTGGGTAATGGCTGAGAATTGTTTCTTCAAAATAAAGCGTTTGTTGTTTTGCTACTCACATTCCGGAAAATCCAGCATCACATCTGCATCAACTTTTATAAAGTAAGCCTTGCCGGGAAGAAGGTTTTCCAACGATTTTATTTCCATCACTGGCCAATACAGACTATTTCCTGCTATTTCGGTTATTATTTCGAGATGGCCTGAAAGTTTTTCCTCAATCATCACACAGGTTAAGCTGCACCCCGCTTTAACCGGAAGTATATTCCATCCCTGAAATAACTGCTTTGCGGGTGATACAAAGGCTGATCCGTTTAATGTTAAAGCGTTTTCCTGGTTCATTTTAATGATATAGCCTGAATTTGAATCCCAATTTTGCAAAGTATTGATTCCGGAACCGGGGTAATAGGTTTCTTCAAAATTTTTAAGAATAATCAAATTGCTGGAAATTGGATTTATCAAAGCTTCGATGTTGTTATTTGATGGATTGACATAGCTGGAAATTCCACTCCAGCCTACCGGAATTGTGATGATTTGACAGACCGAACATCCGGGTTTCAGATTTTCGACGATGGCTCTGTATTTTGGAGCAGGAATCAGCGCCGTGTCCTGATCCATGGTTTCCAAAATTCCCCAACTGCCATAGCGGGCACTTCTTCCGCCAATAAACGAGAAATTCATGCACTGCAACGGATTGTCGCCACTGTGAAGGCTTCTCATAAAACCAAACCATTCGGTGTAAAGGTTGTACATGGCCGTATCGCGCTGAATATCCAAAAGTGCCTGTGCGTAAGTAGGTTCTTCACCAAAAGGATTTGGGGTAATGTGCTGCCCTCCTTCATAAAAAGCCATAGGCAGGTTTAACTGATCAGCCAACTGGGTTTTGATATCCAGCATCCAGATTTTTTCGTTTTCATCCCGGCTTTGCCTGACCCTGGTGGCCACATCGGCAACAGTGGCGTTTGGTCCAAGCTGGTCCAATTCGGCTTCCAGAGTTTCGGAACTCAGGCCAAAATAATAGGCAGGCGAAACTGCATCGAAACTACCGGGACGCATGTTAAAAGCCATCCTTTGGCTCACATCAAGCCAGGCAGTCTGCAATCCTACAACCCTTTTTATCCTCACCGAATCGGCGCCATAAACTTCCGTCCAAATATCCATGCAATTCTGCACATAAGGAACCACACCTTCGGGCCAATCAATACCTTGCGATTGGCAACCATAATAATACAACCAGTTGGTTTGTCCAAACATCCAGTTCCAGATTTCATTGCTATATTCGACGGTCAATTTTCGCTCCGTCTCAAGCTGTTCGTGAAACATGGCGGCCATCTGACCGATAAAATCATCACCAGCTATGTGCGGCACGCAAACCCATCCATCCAGATCATAATCGTTCAGCAGCTTAATCATCATTTCGTAAGGAATGCCTTTGTTATTTGCCCAGGTGTAATTATCCATCCTTGCGCGTTCGCTCCAGACAGCCATTTCAGGATTTTCCCACGACCAGCCATCAACCTGCCCCCAATTGTTGGTGGTGCCCCAATCCATAAAACGCACCGATTTAAAAATCAAAAGTTTTTCGATCCACACAAGGTTGAAAGGCTGGGTTTGATAGGTGTTTTCGAAATTGCTTTTTATAATCCGGATATTTCTCACGGGATCCGAAATGTCTGATTCCAGAATCGTCATTTCCAGAATGTTTTCGGCCGGATCGTTAAAATCGAAAACGTAGCGGTTGCCAGAAGTTTGAACCAGATTGGAGAGGCCGCCCCAAAAACTGAGGCTGCCGGTTCCATCAAACAAAACCACATATTGTCCGGCATCCCAGCCGGCAGTCCATGCCCAAATAGTGGCAACGCGTTGCTGAAATGGCCTTCCAGGAATGTTTTGAGGGATGTGCATAGGATAGCCGTCGGGTCGGAAACTCATGCTGTCGGCGGCTTCAGAATTAAAGGGTGAATTGGGATTATCAACATCTTTGGAGTACCATTCACGGCAATTTCGCATCATATCAACAAAGGGCAATTCGGTGCCCCAGTCAGCCAGGCCACCAAGGTTTGTTCCAAAATTCAATTTACAACTATCGGCAAGCTGTGCCTGGGTTTGAGCAGTTGTTGCAAATGCAAAAAACAGTACAAAATACAATCGCAGGTTTTTCATGTTTATCATTTAAAATAATAATTAATGGGTCCGTTCTAAAAACTGTTGATTTTGGGCTAAAGCCCGGCAACTGTCTGGTTTTCAATTGCCCCGATCTTAGCTTCGACAAGCTCAGCTACCAAGGTGTGGGGCTATTGAAATTTTTAATAATCAGGGCTTTAGCCAAATATTTTTTATTTTAGATCCCTATTTAGACTGATCTCAATTCTCCAACTTTAACTATTTCTCAGGCTCCAATGTAAAACTGCCAGCCTTCAATCCAATTGCTGTTGCATGGATGTTTAACGGTTTTGTAAATACTTCTGACCGCAGCAAAATAGCAGCAATACCGGCTTTTGCAGGTGCCGGGTTTTCGCCAATTAAACCGGCTTCTCCTTCAATTGAAAAAGTTACCAGAGTTGCTGCATCCGGAATTATGGTGCCGTTTTCGTCAACAATGGAAGAGTAAACGAAAACAACATCCGGGAAATCGGCGCTCAGCGGCTTTGATGAAAAATCGACATCAATGTTTATAGCGGTCGCGATTCCCGGTGTTTTCACGATGTCCTCTACAACCATTTCATCACCGGAATATCCCATTGCTTTTAAAGTTCCCGGCACAAATTTTTCGATTTTAAAAACAAAAGGCGGGTGCATTAAATGTGTCGAAAACTTGTCGTTCGCAGGCTTTTGCTTCGAAACGAGTTCATCATTCAGGTAAAGTTCGACTTCGTCGCAATTGCTGTAAACTTTAACTTCGGTTGGTGATTTTTCGGTCCAGTAAGTGGCAATCTTAACCATCGGCCCCGAAAAAACTACAGGTTCGAGTGTTTCACCGGGTGGCCGCTGACTTTGATAGAAATAATGAGCAAACTTTGGTATCCTGAAAATATCGGAAATTCCGGAAGCTTCCAGGTCGTCGGTGTAACCCCGGTTGTAATCAAACATCAGCCAGTTAGCGTCGCCAATGGTAGAAATTCCTTTACGATTTGAATTTGAAGCTTCCTGGAAGTTGATTGCCTGCTGCAAAAGCCTGGTTTCGCCGGATTCCCGCAACTGACGGCTGGTTCGTTCATCTTCTTTCAGATCGGCAAACTGAGCTTGATCGAATCCTGCATTGTGGGCGTAATATTCCCAGTCGCCATATTCGGCGATAAACACCGGCCTTTTGCCTTCTTTATAAAAATTCCAGTACTCGGGCGCCTGGCCGTGTTGGCGTGCCGGAATAAAAAGATCGAAAGCCGGGTGATCCACCCAACCGGCGCTGTAAATTCCGGAGTAGGGCAATTCTGTTTTTAAGATATTTGTTGCTTTTATGATGAAGTCATCCTGCATTTGTGTTTCGTTGAGCGAGACTTCCCAAAAAACTACGGAAGGATGGTTGCGGTCGCGCCGGATCATGTCGCGGCAATCCTGCAGCGAGTTTTCGACGAACTTTGCGCCACCTAAAAATTGCCAGCCCGGGATGCAATTCATGACCAGGATTCCCAGCTCATCACAGGCATTCATAAAAGCCTCCGACTGCGGGTAATGCGACAGGCGGACAAAATCGAATCCGGCATTTTTAATTTTTACGACATCGCGATACTGGGCCTCATCCGAAAGGGCGTATCCCACGTAAGGATATTCCTGGTGGCGGTTTGTTCCGCGGATATATTGTTTTTCACCGTTGATAAAAAATCCACTATCGGCTAATCCGATGTTACGGATTCCAACTTTCAGGCTAAGCTGATCGACGGGTTTATCATCGGCAAAAAGCTCGATTTCGAGATTATAAAGATGAGGATGCTGTGGCGACCAAAGTTCAGGATTTTCAACAGTGAAACGCTCAGAGAGGTCAAGATCAGCGCCTGATTTTACGGATGTCTTTGCGGAGTATATGTCGGTTTGGTTTCCTTCAGAATCTTCGAGTGAAGCATTGAAGTAGACCTGGCTCTCTTCATCAGATTCATTCAATAAATGAATCTGGATAAGACCATCAGCATTTTCTTCACCGGCATTATCAAACCTTACCAAAACCCCGCCGCTGTTGGGTTTATTGGCGTCAACCGCATCGGTAACGAAAATTTTATTGGTGGTTATGAGGTAAACATTCCGGTAAATCCCGCCATAATAATTAAAATCGAGGCCTTTGAGTGGCTTGCCTGGCGGAATGTCCGGATTATCCTGATTGTTCACTTTCACTTCGACCAGATTTTGCCTGCCCGGAAGCATCGCATCGGTGGCATCCACCGTAAATGGCAGATATCCGCCAACATGATGTTTTTTATGTGTTCCGTTTATCCAGACATCAGCTTCGTGCATAACGCCTTCGAAATACAGGAAAACCTTTTGACCGGTAAATTTGGGCACTTCAAAGGTTTTCTGATACATGGCCGTTCCCTGCCATTGGTCGTTTACAACCAGAGGCTCGATCCTGGCTGTGTGCGGCAGGTTTACTTTTTCCCACTCCGTGGCAAGCGAATCCCGCTTAAATTGCCAGTCGTTGCCAAAGTTGATTTTTGTCCGTAAAGGCATTTCAGTTTTTTTATTTGCACAGGAAATTACAAAAAGCCCCGAGAGAAAAATGATCAGACTATAAAATGTGTTTCTCATATATTCCGAAAATTAATAGTTTTTGACATCGAAAAAGCCAAAGGCCGGCAAAGCTTCAT
>CAJATL010000019.1 GCA_903944895.1 uncultured Bacteroidota bacterium | reverse complement strand
TTTCAAACAATACTGTTTCTTTCAACGAAATTGAAGTTGCTGAAGGAAAATGGGGTTATGGATCGGGTGTAATGGTAGAAGCAATAAATGATCAGGAGTTCATCTTTGAAAATAATTTGGTCATGAACAATACTTTCACTGTAGGAAATTGCATGGGTGGAGGATTATTGGTCTATGATGCAAATGGCAAATACCAGAATAATGTAATTCAGAATAACCAGGCAACACATGGAGGTGGTATTGGCGTTAGTGGCAACACTTTGGATTACTACCCGATATTCATTAACAATACGGTAACCGGAAATGAAGCGACCTACGGGGGAGGTTTATGGGCAGGAAAGGATGCTGCAGTTATAAATACCATTATTTGGGATAATGTTGCTACAAATGGAGCCTCAATTTTTGAGGTAACTGCTTTGGAAGTATTGTATTCGGATGTGGAAGGTGATGAGGTGTGGCCCGGCGAAGGCAATATGAACGAAGAACCGGAATTCGACAGCGATGGCTACCACCTTTCCCAACTCTCTCCGCTGGTGGATGTAGGCATCGAAAGCATCCTGGTCAACGGTGTCTGTTACAATTGCCCGGCTAATGATATTGACGGAGATGCACGACCCTATGCAAATTCAAATCCTGAAATCGGGGTTGATGAAGTGCTACCTGTTGGTTTTTATGAACCAGCTTCAGCCGGGAACCATGCAATTCGAATATTTCCCAATCCCGCCGGCCGCGAATTGACAATTTCGGTCGAAAACGGGTTGATTGTTAAGCAGGTCAGCCTGATTCACTGGATGGGGCAGCGGGTTTATACCGGAAGCCTGGAAGTAGGCCATATCGATGTATCAGAATTGCCGCGCGGGATTTATGTTCTTTCTATCGAAACCAACAAGGGCGAAGTGAAGAAAAAAATCGTCATTCAATAAATTGAAGAACGCATACAGGATCAAAACCCTTTCACGGTTTTATCATCAGTAAGTATGAAAATCGCTGCCGGTGTTTTGATCTTTTTGTGAAACTCAACGAATTGGGATTTGCAATTGTTGGATTGCCCGATTATTTCAATTCTACCTGACTTTATTTTGACGGACGACTTATTTTACAAAGGCTGTTCGCCAGTTAGTGAAACTGATCGAAAAAATTTGGGGTCCTTTTTTTGATAAATCCCGCCATAGCGTCATCAATATTCAGAGATTAACGAAAGCTTTTTATTTGATCTGCCCATTGCTAAAATCTTGTAAGCTATTGGAAATGTAAATTATGGGGGATATTTCATCAAAAATTATTAACAATATTTGTTTGACAATTGCTGTTAAATTCATATTTTTGACAATACAAATCAGTTAATCATTATGAAAAATGTCCCATTAAAGGTTATTCCTAAAAACAGTCAGATTGCACTGATTACAGGTGCTTCAAGTGGAATTGGAAAAGCTTTTGCTACTCATTTTGCTGGTATGGGTTATGCGCTCATTATCACAGGGCGACAAATGGATAAACTTCATGCACTCGCACTGAAATTGAAAGCCGGATTTGGTGTGGATGTAAAAGTGATTAAAGCTGATTTTTCGATTGACGAAGATTTGAACCGCCTGTTAAATGAAATCGAAACCCACGATAAAATATTCGTACTCGTCAATAATGCCGGGTTTGGCTCAGGTCTTGAGTTTTGCGAAAACAGCCTCACCGGGCATCTTCGCATGATACAGGCTCATATTGTGGCTTCTACTGAGCTGGCCTATGCAGTACTTCCACAAATGATCAAACGAAAAAATGGTATTATTATCAATGTTTCCTCTATTGGTGCCTATATACCGGCGCCGGGAAATTCGATCTATTCTGCATCCAAAATCTTTCTTAAAAATCTTACCGAAAGCATACACCTGGAGGTTCACCAGCACGGGGTAAAGTTACAATGCCTCTGTCCGGGCTTGACAAATACCGAATTTCATAACCGGATTAATGGTAAAAAATTTGGTATGAAAAACGATTTTTTGTGGATGAATCCTGAAGAGGTGGTACAGGATTCATTACTGGCGCTTCAGAAAGATAAAATCATTTGTGTTCCAGGATTGGTTAACAAAATGATAGTTGGTATTTCAGTTTTGATCCCACGGCAAATGTATTATTGGATAATCGAAAAGTTCGACAAACCTGCCAGAGCAGAAAAAATAACCCTGATGAGCTGATTCTCTTTAATTATTCCTGTTTTTATTTCGATTTGAAGGAGGTGCATTTCGTTACCGCAGGATAATCATTAAAATGTTTGAAATGCTCTGCCTGAATAGCCTAATTTGTGTTTTTTTACTCTCCTGAAATGTAAAAAAAAGTGAATTTGTAAATGGGTAAGTGTGCATGTAATCAGGGTCTTGTATTGTAATTTTGAATAGTATTTTCTTTTGGTTTTTCCTGTAAATCTCCTAAATTTAGCCTTTGTTTTTGAAATAAGGAATCATTACTGACCGACAAAAAAATCATGAATTTGCTGAATGCCGTGTTATTACTACGTCCGCCATCTGGCGGACTTTGTAACAAAAGGCGTCAACTTTCTTTCTGCCAATATTTTACCCCAACGGGGTAGTCCCGTTAGGGACTAAATGTTGGTAGAAAGTTGGATACGAAAAAGTGTAAAGTCCCGTAGGGACGAAATGTTTTTTTACCGGTCAACAGTGTTTATCAGTGATAAACAGCTCGTAACGAATATCCCCGTTGATGGTTAGTTATAGCTCGGTTTCGAAGGTGTTATTTCTGCTCACGGCTTCCCGTTGGAACGTGAAAGCGATGCCGGGAAGTTCGCCATTTCCATCAATAACGGGGTTGCCGGAGTTGCCGGAGCTGCCACCGTTGAAGTCGTTGGTTTTGTAAGAGCAGTAATCACCTTGCCATCTCTACCCAATTATCTTTAAGCATTTTCCTTTGAATAATATCTTGCTGTTTGCCAAAACCAAAAATCCGGTGTTTTGGGATAAATTCATTGAAAAATGGTTCTTAATGATCATTAAATCAGCAGAATAAAATTCTTATTTAGAATGAATTAAGATAATTTATGAATTTAGCTTCTCAGACATGTTTTTTGATTAAGTATTATTGTACAGTTTTACAAAAACAAGTTTTTTTAACAGGATTTAATCATCTAAAGATTATTTTATGAAAACAAATACTACGCTTTCTTTTATTTTGGATAAGGCATTCGTCAGAAATCTGGTGATGCTTCTTTTGTTTGTTATCGGGGCAAAAACTTATGCCCAAACACCTGTGGCTTACTACCCCTTTACCGGCAATGCCAACGATGCCACAGGCACTAACAATGGCACCGTAAATGGTGCAACATTGACTACCGATCGTTTTGGCAATGCCAATAGTGCCTATAGTTTTGATGGGGTGGATGATAATATTAGCACTTCCAATTTAGCCCACACACAAACCGACAATTGGACAATGATGGCATGGGTCAAACCGGCTTCAATAAACCAGATAGGCTTTATGCTTCACAATGGAAGTCTTAATGCTTCCAACGGTTTTGGTATGGTGATAGATAATGGTAGTAGCACAACTGGAACAAGTGGTCCAGGAAATGTATTTTCCGCATTTTACGGTAGTGTACAGTATATTAGTTCAGGTTCATCATTCCCACAGGCAAATAATTGGTATCATGTAACAATGGTTAGACAAAATGGTGTAACAAAGTTCTATTATAATGGTCAGCAGACACCGAATACATCAACAGCTTCCGTTAATACACCTGTTGGTTCACTCATCATTGGTGGTGTCCCTTTAACTGGTTTTAATTTTAATGGTGCAATTGACGAAGTAAAAATCTACAACACTGCCCTAACTGAAGCGCAGGTTTTGGCCGAATATACTTCAGTTACAGGTCAAAACTACCGCAGCTTCACCTCCGGCAACTGGAATTCACCCTCCACCTGGGAAGTATTTGACGGAACTTCCTTCGTAGCTGCAACCAATGCGCCTTCGAGCGCTGATGGTTTAATTACGATTAGAAACGGACATAATGTAACAGTAAACAGTGATGTTACTGTTGATCAGGTTGTGGTAGAAGCTGGGGGAACTTTGACACAAACAGCAATTTTAACATTGGCGGATGGTGCTGGAGATGACTTGCTTGTTAGCGGTACCTGGACCTGGCAAGGCGGTGCTTTAAACGGGAGTGGCAATGCCGGAGTAGCCTCAGGTGGATTGCTTAATTTAACCACTGGCAACACCAAGGCTTTCACGGTTGATATTACCAACAACGGCATCATCGATTGGCAGGATGGCAATTTATCGTTCCAGGCCAATAAAACAGTGACCAACAATGGAATATTTCTGATCAATGGAAACAACGCTTTTCAGAAGGG
>CAJATL010000018.1 GCA_903944895.1 uncultured Bacteroidota bacterium | reverse complement strand
TTTTCACAATTCCAAACGCATGAAAAAAAATACCGAGAATAAATCAACCACCGAAACCCTTCGCCAAAAGGCCGAAGAGTTGCTGAAAATGAAGTCATCAAAAACAGCTTCGTCATTGTCTGAAGTCGAATCGCTCAGACTCATCCACGAACTTGAAGTACACCAGATTGAGTTGGAATTGCAGAATGAAGAACTCGGTCGTGCATGGGCAGATGCAGAAGTTGTGAATGACAAGTATATCAGATTGTACGATTTTGCACCCTTAGGTTATTTTACACTTTCCGGTAAAGGTGAAATCATCGAATTGAACCTCACCGGGGCCAGGATGTTAGGCAAAGACCGGCAGTATCTGAAATCCAGCCTGTTTGGTTTTTTTGTTTCCGACGCCACCAAACAGGTCTTTAACCTCTTTCTGGAAAAAGCATTTAGAACCAAAGCAAAGGAATCCTGCGAAATAACGCTGATTTCTTCGGGCAACCGGCCTGTGTTTGTCCATCTTTCCGGTATCGTTACCGTAAATCAGGATCAATGCCTTGTAACGATGATTGACATCACCGAACGTAAACTGGCGGAGGATGCCTTGCATGAGAGCGAAAAACAACGGATCAGTGTTTTGAACAATATTACGGACGTGGTTTGGTCTTTATCATGGCCCGATTTGAAGGTTAACTTTATCAGTCCATCTGTGGAACAGGTATATGGCCGATCAGTTCAGGAATTTGAAGATAATCCTTCTTTATGGGCCGAGGTTGTGTATCCTGATGACAAGCATATCTCTGATAAAGCTTTTGAACAATTGACCAAAGAAGGTTCTGCTGTCAGGGAATGCCGCATCGTTCGACCCGATGGAAGCATTGTATGGATAAATGATAAAAGTAAAATCATTATTGACCAGAACGGCAAGCCAACAAGAATTGATGGCGTTTCGCGCGACATTACCGAGCGTAAGCGAGTGGAAGAAGAGTTGCGAATTAAAGAAGAACGTTACCGGTTGTTGGCACAAAATACCAGAGATGTCGTTTATACCATGAATCTTGACGGCACAATTACATTCGTCAGTCCGGCTGTAGAGCTTTTGCGTGGCCTCACGGTGGACGAGGCAATGCACCAGCCGCTCGACAAGATTCTCACACCCGATTCTCAAGTTATAAGCATAGGTTACGTTCAGCAACTTTATGCTGCTTTTGTGGCTGGCCAGCCTCTGCCCGACTTTCATGGGGAACTTGAGTATTATCGTAAAGACATGTCAATATTGATGACCGAATCTTTTTGTTATCCGGTACTGGAGAATGACGGAAGTTCAGTGTCTATGATTGGTGTGACCCGTGATATCACTGAACGCAAAAAGGCTGAAACCGAACTCTTAAAAGCTAAAGCAGATGCCGAAGCAGCAAACAACTCTAAAAGCACTTTCCTGGCCAATATGTCGCACGAAATCAGAACACCCTTGAACGCAATCATTGGCTTTTCGCAGCTGATGAACCGTGAAAAATCATTATCAGAAATGCAAAAGGAGTACATCACTTCGATAAATCGTGCTGGCGAACATCTGCTCAAGCTCATTAACGACATCCTCGAATTGTCCAAAATTGAAGCCGGACGCGTGGAGTTAAAACCTACCAATTTCGACCTACATGCACTTTTGAACGACATGCGGATGATTTTCAAAGAAAGGGTTCATGAAAAACAGCTTCAGATGATTTTCGAAATTCCGGACGATCTGCCAAAATGTGTTTTTGCCGATGACCAGAAATTACGCCAGATATTTATTAATCTTATCGGTAATGCTATCAAATTTACCGACCATGGCGGAGTTACCGTAGTTACGCGGGTTAATAAAGTTAATGGCGATACAAACCGCCTTATCGTCGAAATACAGGATTCAGGCCCAGGTATTCCTGAAGATGAACTTGGAAAACTCTTTAAACAGTTCGAACTAACAAGTGCCGGAATCAGGACCAGCAGCGGCACTGGCCTCGGCCTTGCCCTGAGCCTCGAACTGGCCATGCTTATGGATGGAAATATTACCGTTAAGAGCACCGTCGGCAAAGGTTCGGTATTTACGATAGACGTGGTTGTACATGACGGAGTAGCCGACGGTAGCGAAGCTGTCATTACCAAACGCGTGATTCGGATTAATAATCCGCACGATATTTATCGCATCCTGGTTGTTGACGATAAAGAAGAAAACCGGCAGGTGGTAGTAAGTTTTCTAAAACTGGTTGGTTTCCAAACAAACGAAGCCATCAACGGCGAAGAAGCCATCACAAAATTTGAGCAGTGGAACCCTCACCTTATTTTAATGGATTTTCGCATGCCGGTGATGGATGGCTATGAAGCAACCCGCCTGATAAAAACAACCGAAAAAGGAAAACAGACACCGATTATTGCTATGACTGCCAGCTTGTTTGAAGATAAGAAGGAAAATACACCTGCCCCACAAATCCAGGGTTATATCCGCAAACCATTTCATGAAAATGAGTTGTTTGCTGCCATCGGCAAAGCGCTTGGCATCGGCTACATCTATGAAGAAGAAACATCTGCCGACACGCCTTCCAGATATCTGGATAACCCTGGAATGATTGGTGAGGAATTATCAAAATTACCCACCAACTTTATATTGCAAATGCAGGAAGCCATCGAAGGAGCTGATTTTCACCTGCTCATCCACCTCATCAAAACCATCGAAAACGACAATTCAGAACTTGCCCGTCATCTCCTGACAAAGGCTCACAATTATGACTACATTTACTTACAGAAAATACTCATTTCAAAAACTTCAAACAAATGAAAAATCAAATTGAATCATCCAGGAACATTCCAAATATTCTTGTTGTTGACGATGTGTCTGCCAATCTCAAATTATTGGACGATATCTTAAAATCCGAAGGCTACAAAACACGTCCTGTCCCTAATGGTGAACTGGCTTTGCGGGCAGCAGCAAAAGAGAAACCCGACCTGATCCTGCTCGACATTATGATGCCTGGAATTGATGGCTTTGAAGTTTGCCGCCGGTTAAAGGAAAACCCCGGTTTAAAAGACATACCGGTTATTTTTATCAGTGCGCTGGGCGAAACCGCTAACATCGTAAAGGCATTGGCGCTTGGAGGAGTTGATTATATCAATAAACCTTTTCAGGCCGAAGAAGTTATAGCACGGGTAAGGACACATCTAAAACTTCACCGGCAAAGCACAGAACTAAGAATTTTCGCACAAGCCGTCGAACAAAGTCCGGTCAACATTATTCTCACCGATCTGGATGGAACCATCGAATATGTTAATCCAAAAGGCAGCGAACTTACCGGCTACACTTATGGCGAATTGGTTGGTAAGAATCCACGGATGATGAAATCAGGAGAAATGTCAGCAGGGGAATACGATCAACTCTGGAAAACCATCAGTGCCGGTAAAGTGTGGAAAGGCGTTTTTCATAATAAGAAGAAAAATGGTGAACTTTTCTGGGAATCGGCAGCAATTGCTCCTGTTACCGATGCAAACGGCGTAATCACGCATTACCTGGGAGTAAAAGAAGATATTACCGAACGTAAAATTGCCGAAAAGAAAATACATGATCTTAATGCAAACCTCGAATTAAAAGTAAAAGAAAGAACGCTGGAGCTAAGTGAAGCCAACAAACACCTCGAAAGGAATATTCTGGAGCTTAAAAGGGCCGAAGAAGAAATTATCAAATCGAGAGATGAAGCCATGAAGGCGAATCTCGCCAAAAGCGAATTCCTTTCACGCGTAAGCCATGAGTTGAGAACGCCAATGAATGCGATTCTTGGCTTTGCACAATTGCTCGAAATGGGCGAGCTAAACCCAAAACAAATTAAAAGCACCAATCATATTTTAACCTCCGGCAGGTATTTACTCCGGCTAATTGATGAAGTGCTCGATATTTCGAGCACCGAAGCAGGCAAACTTGTGCTTTCGCCGGAGCGCGTAAAGTTAATTCATGTTATTGATGAACTGATGGATAGTATCCGGCCACAAATTATCGAGAAACAATTAACACTCGGATTTGAAAATAGAGCCAATGACCAGCTTTTTGTAGAAACCGACCTCAAAAGGTTAAAACAAGTGCTGCTCAATTTATTGAGCAACGCCATAAAATTCAATATAGCCGGAGGTTCGGTGCTTATAAAAACCGAAATGATGCCAGCAAATTCCGACCAAATTGTACCAGTCCGTATTTCGATTACAAACACAGGTGAGGCGATTTCATCGGAAAACATTCAAAAACTTTTCGAGCCTTTTGAGCGGATTGGAGCTGATAAAACCGAAACCAAAGGCACTGGTCTCGGCCTAACGGTGGTTAAAAAACTGTTGGATGCCATGGGTGGAAAGATAGGAGTGGAAAGTAATCCGGATGAAGGCAATACTTTTTGGATTGAACTGCCAGCGGCGTGAAATCAAAAAAGCCAAAAGGAGTAAAACCAGAAAGTAGGTACCGAAACATAGGCAAACCCGGTTATAATTGTCAGTGCCGGTGCAATGCCCGAAAAGATTGAGAAGCTAAAGCAGGCAGGCGCCAAAGACTATTTAACCAAACCACCCGACATCGTTGAGTTTTTAAGGGTGGTTGATGCGCATATAAAATAGGGAAGAAGGCGTAAGAAGTAAGGCATAAGGCGTAAGAAGTAAGGGAAGAGGGATGAGGGATGAGGAGTCCCAGCCACGAAGTGGCGTAATCTCAATAACCGTGGGTGCAGCCCACGGAATCGTGGGTGAAGCCCACAGAAAAAGAGTAAAGAAGAGCAAAAGCCACGAAGTGGCGTAATCTCAATAACCGTGGGTGCAGCCCACGGAATCGTGGGAGAAGCCCACAGAAAAAGAGTAAAGAAGAGCAAAAGCCACGAAGTGGCGTAATATCAATAACCGTGGGTGCAGCCCACGGAAAGTGGGTGTAACCCACGGAACCGTGGGCTTCACCCACGGAATCGTGGGAGAAGCCCACGAAAACATGGGAGTAGCCCACGGAATATGAAACAAAACAACTGAACTTGTTATGAAAAAAAAACATCATTCGGCAGACGTTCTTCGTCAACAGGCGGAAGACCTTTTAATTAGCAAACCATCGAAAGCATTTCCCTCCCTTTCGGAAGCCGACACGCTCAAACTCCTCCATGAGCTTCAGGTGCATCAGATTGAGCTGGAATTGCAGACTGAAGAACTTTTTCAGGCAACAACCCTGGCAGAAGCCGATTCCCGAAAATACACCGAATTGTACGACTTTGCACCTTCGGGCTATTTTACCCTTTCCCAGGAAGGTAAAATTATTGAGCTAAACATTACCGGGGCGCAAATGCTGGGTAAAGACCGCTCGCGATTTCAAAACAGCCGCTTTATCTTTTTTGTTTCAGAAGATACCAAACCGGTTTTCAATCTCTTTTTGGAGAAAGTATTTACCGGAAAAGCCACCGAAACCTGCGAAGTAACCCTGGTAACTGAAGGCAACTTGCCCGTATTTGTTCACCTTTCTGGAATTGCTGTCGGCAAGGTTGAACAGTGCTTTATGACAGTAACCGATATTACCGGGCGCAAACAGGCAGAGAAAAATCTGGAGGACTCCGAAAACAGGTATCGTTCCATTTTTGAGGGAAGCGCCGATGGAATTATGATTGCCGACGAAGAAACAAAAATGATCCACTTTGCAAATTCGACTCAATGCAGGATGTTAGGATACACCGAAGCTGAGCTAAAAACCATGAACATCAGCGGGATTCATCCGGCTGAGACTTTTCAGGATACTCTTGCCAAGTTTGAACGGCAAGGCCGCAGGGAGATAACACTCATCGAAAACATCCAATGCCTCCGGAAGAATGGGGAAATCTTCTATGCCGATATCAATTCAAATCCCATAATTTTTAACGGAAGAAAAAATGTAGTAGGTTTCTTTAGGGACATTACCGGGCGAAGGCTGGCAGAGCAGAAAATCCAGGATCTCAATACAAATCTTGAAATAAAAATTGAAGAAAGAACTGCCCAATTAGCCAAAACCAACAAAAATCTTGAGAAAGAAATCGAAAACCGTAAGATGATTGAAGCCGAACTGGCCAACGAAAAACAACGTCTTGCCGATATTATAACAGGAACTAACGTAGGAACCTGGGAGTGGAATGTGCATACCGGCGAAACCATTTTTAGTGAACGGTGGGCCGGAATTCTTGGCTACACCCTAGCCGAAATCTCACCGGTAAGCATCCAAACCTGGATGAATCTTGCTCATCCCGACGATTTAAAAGGTTCAGGCGAATTGCTGGAAAAGCATTTTAATGGAGATCTGGCCTATTACTCCTTCGAATCGAGGATGAAACATAAAAATGGCGAATGGGTCTGGGTTTTGGACCGTGGGAAAGTTCACACCTGGGATAAGGAAGGCAAGCCGCTATTGATGTCGGGAACACACCAGGATATTTCGGAAAGCAAGCGTGCCAGCGAATTTGAAAAAGAGCTGCTTGCACTTACCCCTGCATTAACAGGAATTCCATTGGCAGAATTTGATGCTACCGTCAACCGGGCTTTGAGCAGGATAGGGCAATTCCTTTCGGCCGACCGTGCATATATTTTTGAATTCGAACCGGCGCAAGCTTCCATGAGTAATACCTACGAATGGTGTAATATTGATATTCGACCGGAAATCGAAAATCTGCAAAAAGTCCCTATAGTAATCATACCAAAGTGGATGGAAACACTCAATCAATACGAAAGTGTAATTATCCCCTCAGTTGAGGATTTGCCTGAAAGCTGGAGCGCCGAGCGTGCAATCCTGGAACCTCAGGAGATTAAATCACTCATTCTAATTCCAATGATTCTTGAAAACCATTTGATTGGCTTTTTTGGATTGGATTCGGTTAAGCAAACCAAAACATACAGCAATGCCGAGATCACTATTTTAAAAGTATTGGGCAATTTATTGGCAAGCCTGATGCAATACCAACGCTCCGAAAAATCGCTGGAGCAAACCCGGCAGAACTACGAAACATTTTTTAATACCATTGATGATTTTCTTTTTGTACTCGATGAGCAGGGAAACATCATTCACACCAATACTACGGTAACAAAGAGGCTCGGATATACCACCGACGACCTCCTCGAAAAATCAGTCCTGATGGTTCATCCAGCCGAGCGCCGGGAGGAAGCTGGCCGTATTGTTGGTGAAATGCTGGCCGGTACGTCTGAGTTTTGTCCGGTTCCGCTGATTACAAAATCCGGTTATCAAATTCCTGTCGAAACGAAGGTAAGATTTGGATTCTGGGATAATAAAAAAGTGATTTTTGGTGTAAGCAAGGATGTGTCGAAAATAAAATTGTCCGAAGAGAAATTTTCCAAAGTTTTCTATCTCAATCCTTCAGCGTGTGGTTTAAGCGATTTGGCTACCGGAAAATATGTCGAATTAAATGAAGCGTTTTACACCTTGTTTGGATTTGGAAAAGATGAAGTAATTGGTAAAACTGCCGGTGAATTGGGTATTCTAAACGATGAGGCAATTAGCGCCATTTCAAATAAAGCCGACAGCAAGGGGGATATTTACAATGCAGAAGCAGCTTTGACGGCTAAGAATGGCGAAACCAAACATGTACTGCTATCGGCCGAAAATATCTATTTGCAGGATGTTACCTACAGGTTTACGGTTGTTAATGATATCACCGACCGCAAACTGGCAGAAGAAGAAATCCAAAAAGCGAAAACCATGGCCGATAATGCAAATATTGCCAAAAGCGAGTTCCTCGCGCGCATGAGCCACGAACTCCGCACCCCAATGAATTCGATCCTTGGTTTTGCGCAATTAATCGAAATGGGCGCAAACAGTCCGCAACAAAAAAAAGGAGTAAATCATATTATTACCAGTGGTAAACATCTGCTAAATTTAATCAACGAAGTCCTCGATATTTCAAGCATCGAAGCCGGCCGGATTGTTCTTTCACCTGAACCTGTTCAATTGAACAATCTCATCATCGAAATGCTCGATGTTGTCCAGCATATTGCAGCAAAGCGACATCTGAAAACCGAACTGGTATATTCGTCTGCCAACCAGCTTTTTGTCATGGCCGACAATAATCGTTTAAAACAGGTTCTGCTTAATTTAATCAATAATGCGGTTAAGTACAATTGCGAAGGCGGCACCATAACAATTAAAACCGAATTGCGGCAACCTGAATCACGTGATAGCTCCATGTTAAGGATATCGGTGAGTGATACTGGTTTGGGAATAAATCAGGAAGATATCCACCGGCTTTTTACACCATTCGAACGGATTGGAGCGGATAAATCAGAAATCGAAGGCACGGGTCTTGGCCTTGCCATTGTAAAAAAACTGATGACTGCAATGGGTGGTGAAATTGGCGTAAACAGTACACCCGGCCAGGGAAGTACCTTCTGGATTGAGCTGCCGCAAGCCAAAACTCATCATGCCGATGATAACCATACCGAAGAAATATTAACGATCGAAAAAGGGACAAATACCAAAACCGGAACCATTATGTATGTCGAGGACAATATTCCGAATGCTGAATTGGTCGAAGAAATCATCAGCGGCTACCGCCCTGCCACCAGTATAATAATCTGCAGGTATGGATTAAAAGCAGTCGAAATGGCCACCACGAATCACCCCGGATTAATCCTGCTCGATCTCGATCTGCCCGACCTTCATGGCAGCGAAGTACTGGAAAACCTGATGGCTGATCCACAAACAAACACCATTCCGGTTATCATTGTCAGTGCCGATGCAATGCCCGAAAAGATTGAGAAGCTAAAGCAGTCGG
>CAJATL010000017.1 GCA_903944895.1 uncultured Bacteroidota bacterium | reverse complement strand
TGGTGGCGGCGAAGCCGCCACCAACCCCCTCCCAAAACAACGTAACTGCTTGTCATTCCGATCAGCCTAAAGGCGGAGAGGAATCTGATTTCAAATAAGCGATAAATTTTAATTATACCGGACACTACTGATTTTAAATGGTTTGTCTCTATTAATTCAATACAAACCCCGCCTCTTTTACATCCCTCGAATTGCCGCCAACAAACACCTTAAAATCGCCTGGCTCGGCAACGAAATTAAGGTCGCTGTTGTAAAATTTCAAATCTTCGATACCAAGTGTAAAAACAACTTCGGCGCTTTCGCCTTTTTTGATGAAGACTTTCTGGAAAGCTTTAAGCTCCTTTACCGGGCGGGTGATGCTTCCAACCATATCACGGGTGTAAAGCTGAACTACTTCGGCCCCATCATAGTTTCCGGTATTTGTAACGGTAACTTTTACTTCGAGTTTTTCGGCAGCATTTATGGCGGTTTTATTTAACGTAATATCGCAGTACGAAAACGTGGTGTAGCTCAATCCAAAACCAAACGGATAAACCGGATCATTTGAAACATCGAGGTAGTTGGTGAGGAATTTCGAAAACCATTTGTGGTCGTTAAGCGGGCGACCGGTGTTTTTGTGGCCGTAATAAAGCGGAATTTGTCCTACATTTTGCGGGAAAGTAGTCGTAAGTTTTCCACAAGGGTTTGCATCGCCAAACAAAACATCGGCAATGGCAAAACCGGCCTCACTACCGGCAAACCAAACATTTAAAATGGCAGGAACATTTTCGTTTTCCCATTTGATGGTAAGCGGCCTTCCTGTAAAGAGCACCAAAACTACCGGTTTACCGGTTTTTAATAAAGCCTTTAAAAGCTCCTGCTGGTTTTGTGGCAGGCTGATGTCGGAACGGCTCGAACATTCGCCGTTCATCTCGGCCGATTCGCCAAGGGCAGCAACAATTACGTCGGATTGTTTAGCCACTTTCAGGGCTTCTTCGATTAAGGCAGCATCCGAACGCCCGTCACGGCCGGTGGACTTGCCAAAAACGCTGATCCTGGCATCGAGTTCAGGGTCACTCACAATATTGGCGCCGCGGGCCACATTAATTTTCGCACCTTCACCCATCACCGATTTCATCCCTTCGAGTAACGAAATGGCTTTTGTAAAATCGGCGGCCACGCTCCAGGTTCCGGGCATATTTTCTTTGTTATCGCCCAAAGGTCCAATCAAAGCAATGGATTGTGTTTTTTTGATTGGCAAAATGCTTCCCTGGTTTTTGAGTAAGACAAAGGTTTGCGTTGCAATCTTTCTGGCTTCAGCACGGTTTTCGGCAGTATAAATTTCGGTTGCAGCGCGGTTATCGTCGCAATAACGGAACGGGTCTTCAAAAAGCCCGAGTTTGTATTTTGCTTCTAAAATCAGGCGGCACGAATTATCAATTTCCTGCTGTGTAACTTTTCCTTCTTCGAGCAGTTTTTTTAATTTTAAAAGATAGAATTCACTAACCATGTCCATGTCAATACCTGCTTTAAGCGCTAACGCCGAAACGGTGGCCGTATCGCCCATTCCATGCTCGGTAAGCTCCATGATGCCGGTGTAATCGGTTACCACAAAACCTTTAAAACCCCATTGGTTTCTCAAAACATCGGTCATCAGGAATTTGTTGCAGGTTGCGGGAATGCCATCAACTTCGTTAAACGAAGCCATCACACTGCCTACGCCTGCATCAACTGCCGCTTTGTAGGGTGGGAAATATTCGTTGTACATCCTGAGACGGCTCATGTCGGTGGTGTTGTAGTCGCGGCCTGCCTCGGAAGCGCCATAAAGCGCATAATGTTTCACGCATGACATGATGGTATTATTTTTTGTGAGATCGTCGCCCTGATAACCTTTTACCATGGCTTTGGCAATTTGTCCGCCCAAATACGGGTCTTCGCCACCACCTTCGGCAATCCTGCCCCAGCGTGGGTCGCGGGCAAGGTCAACCATGGGCGAAAATGTCCAGCAAATCCCGTCGGCGCTGGCTTCCTGAGCAGCGATGCGGGCTGTCCTTTCGATCAGGTTCATATCCCAGCTACACGAAAGCGCAAGTGGAATCGGAAAAGCCGTTTGATAACCGTGAATGACGTCCATCCCAAAAATCAAAGGGATTTTTAAACGGCTCTCTTCGACAGCAACTTTTTGGACAGCGCGTATTTTAGCTACCGATTTGATGTTGAAAAGCCCGCCAACTTTACCTTCCCTGATCTTTTGGCCAATATCAGAATTGGATGCCTGACCGGTGGTAATATCGCCCGCACCCGGAAGATTAAGCTGTCCGATTTTCTCTTCCAGAGTCATTTTGCTCATCAGCTCACTGATAAATTTGTCCATATCTCCGTTTGATGAAGTTTGCTTTTGTTGGCACGAAGCCAGCATCATTACTAAAAATACCGCTAAAATTGTTGTTAGATTCTTCATTGTTTACTTTATTAATTTATTCACTTTTAATGATTTCTGTTCTTATCGAAACCCCGTTTTCGTTGATTGCTTCGATTGTAAAATAATAGGATTTATCTTTATCCATAGCCTTAAAATAATATTCGTTGCTGCCATATACCATGATGCAGTTGTACAATTTATCGGCATCGATTCCAGTGTAAATGTTGTAAGCAAAAGCATTGTCAACAGGTTTCCATTTCAGCCATGCGCTGCGTTTGTCTTTTTCGGTGCGAAGTACGATAAAATTTTTAACCTGTCCGGGTTTTTCGCCGTGGCCATTGCCAAAAACACGCAGGCCGCTGATGGCAAATTTCCCGTTGGCAACATGGATGTTTTCGAGTTTGATGTAGCGAGCTTCCACAGGCTGAGGCAGTTCGATGTAATCGTGTGGGACGTCGGTAGTATTTTTGCTTTTATCAATCAAGATGCTCCATTTTTTTCCATCCATCGAATACCAGATTTTGTATTGATGATAAATTTCGGTGCTTTTCCCAAGAATGGTTGCATCCTGGTCGGCGTAATTTATCTGGACGGCCCTAACTGTCGAAACTTCGCCCAAATCGGAAGCGATCCACTCGCCGGCCTTATCGCTGGCGGCGCACCAGTAAGTCTGGATTTTTTCGTCGACGGCATTGTTTGCATAAAAACTTCCATACGTTGACGAAACCGTGACCGGTTTATTGTAGTTCAGGATCATCCAGCCTGTAAAACGGCTTTGCAGGTGGTCGGCTTTTCCATCAGGGAGGTAATGCGGAAAATCGCCAAAAACAGTGTTGCAGTACATCACATCATCCTTGTCGAAACCTGCAGGCCAAAAGCCATTGCGGCGCTCGAAGTTGTTTTTTACCGAAACCGGAACCGTGCTCACATGCCAGTAATTTCCCCAGTTATCCTGGAAAGTTGATCCATGACCGGCACCACGGGCAAATCCGCCTGGTTTATATGAAAGCGGCAACGACTGATGTTGAAATCCGTTGAGTGGCTTGTCGGAGATGGCAACACCGTCGGAATAACCGCTGAACTCGGTTCCCGGCGCACCATACTGGAGGTAGTATTTGCCGTTGTGTTTGGTCATCCAGGCGCCTTCGATAAACGGATCGAGAAAAGTGTTGTCCATATTTTCGCCAAAGCGGTGACAGCCAAACCTGTCGTCATTTAAAAGTAACAAAGGTTCACGTGTTCCGTAAGGTTCGAAGGTTTTGCGGTTCAGCTCAATGCCATAAAGCGGGAAGTTGTTGCTGCTGCCGTTGTACATGTAAAGTTTGCCGTCGTCATCCACAAAAAAGGCAGGGTCCCAGCCGCCGATGTCGAATTTATGAACAACTTCTTTCCATTCGTTAGCTTTGGGATTGGTGCTCATCCAGATTGGAAATTCCCGCGAATAAGTAGATCCGAAAACCAGCAAAGTGTCACCCTGAACCCAGACGGCAGGCGCGCAAAGGTCGTCATAAACGTGGTGGTCGGGCCGCAGAAACGACTTTGAAACAAAAGTCCAGTTGCTTAAATCCGGACTCCACCAATAGCCCCATTGATTGGTCGAAAAGAGATAAAAATCGCCTTTGTAATTCACAATTACCGGGTCGGCAGTGGCGCGGTGTTTTCCCCATTCCGAAAAGTTTGGAATAGGGGTGAAGCCGTAATCCAGATTCATCGGATTGCAGTAGGTTTTTTGCTGGGCTGCGGCCTGAAAGCCAGTTGTGACAGCCACCAGGATGATCAAAAGTAATTTTATAAATCTCATTTGAGTTGAATTTTTATTTCGTTTGATGAATTATTGATGACGAACATTTTTTGTCTTAAAACCGGTTCTGCTTCTCTTAATGATTTGTAGTAATTTTTGTCGTAATAATCGGCCAGGTTTTCGAGTCCATCCAGGATTTTGATGCTGCAATCTTCAAGTTTCAAATCTGCCTGATTAATTAAAACGACATGAAATTCTTCATTAAAACCGTGCAAAATAACTTTAAGTTTTTTGAATTTAGAAGAAAAATCGCCTTCCTGCCTTCCAAAGATAAGCTGGTTTGTGGCCGGGTTAAATTCTATATTCCTTTTACAGAAATTTCCTTTTTGATAATCGAAACCATCGCCGGCATCTTCGTAATAAAGCCATGATTTTTTTACGTTTCCATTATAGATATGAACGAACAAAGTATCCAAAGGCTCGTCTTTAGTTGATTGTACGAGGCTTTGTAACGGCAGGACTGAAGAGGCTTTTACATAAATGGGGATCTGATAAACCGGGATTTCCTGCAACCATTCCTTGTCGCCGGCGATTAGTTCATCCGTAAATAAATCGTACCATTCTCCGGCGGGAAGCCAGGCTTTCTTCACTTTCTCCTGGCTGGTCACCGGAATAATCAGCAACGCATCACCAAACAAAAACTGGTACTGGAAAAGGTTGTTGTAAACCTTTTCTTCAAAAGGATAATCGAGGCACAAACTCCGTGCAACGGGCATTCCGGTGGTTGAAGCCTCATAAAAAGCCGAATAAATGTAAGGCATCAGGCGATATCGCAAACCTATGTAGGTTTTTGCGATGGCCTCTGCCTCTTCGCCGTAGGACCAGGGTTCGTTGGCCGTGGTAAAAAATCCTTTGTGGTTTCTCAGATAGGGTGAAAATACGCCAACTTCCATCCATTTTATAAAAAGTTCCTTTGTCCCGTCGCCGATGTAGCCACCAAGATCGGGACCGACAAAAGGAATCCCGGAAAGTCCCATCTGATTGTTCAGCAAAACGCCGCCCAGCAAAAACTCATCTGACGCAGTATTATCGCCGGTCCAAACCGCCGAATAGCGCTGAACTCCTGCAAAGCCTGAGCGCGTTAAAATAAAAGGACGCCTTCCTTCACCATATCTTAAAGCCGATTCAAAGCTGCTGCGTGCCATTTGCAACCCAAAAACATTTTTGGCTTCCAAAGCATTGGCTTTTCTTCCATCAAAATCGAAAAGCAAATTATCGGGCAGGTAACTACCGCCAACTGCCGGCTCGTTCATGTCGTTCCAGTAGCCGTGGATGCCGTTTTCGGGTAGGAATTTCATCTTTTCGATCCACCATTCACGGGCTTTCGGATTGGTGAAATCCGGAAAATGGTTCGTGCTGGGGGCAATATCCGAAACAAACAAACTGCCATCAGCATATTTTACAAAAATATCTTGTTTCAATCCGTCGTGATGGGCAAAGTAGGTGCTGTCGATCTTAATTCCCGGGTTTACCGAAGCGGTGATTTCGATGTTCAGTTTCTTTAAACCGACAGCCAGACCGGGCAAATCCGGAAAACGAATTTTGTTAATCCTGAAAGGTTCATAATCGTGCAAATAATCGGCATCCAGGACGATGCAATCAATCGGGATTTGTTTCCGGCGGAAAGTTTCGGCAAGGATTTTTACATTTTCCTGCGGATAATAACTGCAGCGCGATTGGTGATAACCCAGGCTCCATAAAGGCGGGAGAGGCATCCGACCGGTTATGGAAGTGTAATGTTCAATAATTTTTCCAACCGATTGATCATAAAAGAAGAAATAATCGGCATCGCCACCTTCGGCATTTATCGAAGAAAACTCCGGTGTTGATAATCCGAAATTGAAAAAGGTCTTATACGAATTGTTAAAAAACAGGCCATAAATCATCTGGTGATGAATGCCCACAAAAAAAGGAACACTCACATACATCGGCATACGTGGATCGCCGTATTTGTAGGTGTCGGTGTTGTTGAGCGTGAAGCCACTGCCGCGTTTGTCGAGGTTTCCAAGCACTTCGCCAAGCCCGACAAAGCGTTCGCCTTCGTGTAGTTTTTTATAAACACTTACTTTATCGCCGATAAAGGTTGTTCCGAATCCTTCGCCTGGAAAATCTTCATTAATTAACTCGCCCTGCTTGTTTTTAAAAATTATCCGAAACGAAGGCGCTTTCTCAACTTCAACAACGATGGCTGAAGTAGCGATTTCGATAAAATTACCCTTGTCGGTGATAATGGCGTTTTCGAAAGAAGGAATTTTATTATCCTGCAAAGTGTATGAAAAATCGTTCAGCGCCTCATTTTTAGAAACTCTTATTCTGATAATATTGTCAGAATAGGCATGAACATCGAAAATGGCCGTTGTCGTCTTGCCTTCGATGCCGCCGTGTATTTTTTTCCAGGAAGTGATTTTCCCAACACTTTTTACCTGCGAAAAGGCAGTAAAGGCAAGCGCTGATAAGAAAAGGATAAGGATGATTTTGTTTTTCACAGGAAATGCGGCTTAGTTTTTAGTTTGTTTCTGAGTTTCATCTTCCAGCTTTTTTAACCCATTCAGGATGTCGGCATTGCTCATGAAAAGCTTCCAGATCAGGCCTGTGCGGTAGTTTTCGATCATCACGGTCATTGGTGCCTGGTTGAGTCCCATGTAAATTTCGGAACACCAGTTGTGGGTGAGATTAAAAGCATCTTTAAAGCCGTATTCGCCCCAAAGGAATTTGCCGTAATTGAAGTAATAATTTTTGAGCGCTTTCATCGATTCCTCCGGTGTGTAAGGAAAAGAGCTGATAGCTCCGGTAGGCGTGAGCTTCCCGAAATCCTGCCTGGAAACAGGTTCATCTGCCGAATAATTAAATGGGCCATCGCTGGCCGTCAAACCCCAGGCATCATCGCCGTAACCCTTGTAATTGTTGGGATTCTGAACACAATAGCTGTGGTTTATCTGAGCAATGTTCTGATTGTTGACGAAATAATTGGTGTATTTGTCGGTAATCAAGTGTGGATCATAGCCCATGTATGAATAATGGGTAAAGAAAAGCGGACCGCCGTTTGAAACGCCCACATCGAGTTTAATCCCAAAATAGGTATTTCCATTTGAATACATCGAGCCATCAGTGGTTTGGCCCCAGGCTGAGCGATATTCCTGCCCTGTTTTATCCTGATTCGCCCAACCGCTGTAATACATGCTGGCTGGAACTGGATGCGATGGCGATGCAATGGCCAGGAGGTAGGTGACCATTGTTTCGTTCCAACCGATCAAATTATGGTTGATGATCCATTTCTGGTCAGGCGACCAGTGCCAGAATAAAAATTTGCTGTCCGGCGTTTTCCTGAACCAGTCCCATTCAACCTTTTCCCAAATGGCCGTTATCTTGTCCCTGATGAGTTGTTCCTGATCGCTGTTGCCGGTAAAATATTGCCGGGCAGCCAATAATCCCTGCAATAAAAAGGAAGTTTCAACGAGATCGGCTCCATTATCCCGGTTGCCGAAAAACGGTTCCACTTTACCGCTTGGGCCATCAATAAAATGAGGGTAAGCGCCGTGAAAAGTTTCGGCCTTTTCCAGGAAATCAACAATTTTTACAAAGCGGGCTACGGATTCATCCCGTGAAATAAAACCTCTTTCGGTGCCAACAATTAAAGCCATGATACCAAAACCGGAAGCGCCGGAGGCAATCATGTTTTGTCTGCCGGGAATGTTCTCTTTTGCCATTCCACTGTTTGTTTCGGCATCATCCCAATAATACCGGAAACTGGCTTCCTGAACCATGGTGAGCAATTCATCGTCGGTCATCGGTTTTGTTTCGGCTGAAACCGGCGCTGATAATTCCGTTTCCTGATAATTATCGTTCAGGAAGGAAATTATGTAATCGTACTTTTTACCTGTTTCGCCGGTAAAATCAGCATAACAGTTGGTGTAAGGCTGTTGGATGCCCACCGCCTGACAATCGTTCCCTTTTTCGGACCTGTAAATTTTGACAAGGTGAATGTTTTTATCTTTAATAACCGGCCAGGTAAGATCAACATGCATGGCGTAACCTTTGGCGGAGGTTATTTTGGGTTCGGTTAAAACAGGCGCGGAGATGGCAGAAGGAAAAAATTCGATATCATCAATATAGATGGTTTGTAGGTTGCCTGCTTCTTTTCTGGATTGCGAAAAAACAACCGCGATGCAATTTTCGACATTTCTGCTATCAAAATATTTAAATGAAGAAAGTGGTAACATCACCTGCTTCCATTCATTTGCTTTTATGGTAGTTAGCGCGTAAGGCGAAGAAAGGCTGCTGTCCTTTGCCATGAGTTGTACCTGTGGTAAGTCATTTTTTGTTGTTGATGAAGTCAACATCCAAAACGAAAGAACAGTCGCTTTCCTGAAATGATCCATTCCCCGTTTTTCGTTGTAGTAAACGCTTACCTGCCAATTTCCATCGGCTGCGTTTTGGTATTGCAATTCCAACGCAGTGCCGGGAGTGTGAAAAACCGTTTCGCTAATGGGCAGTCTTTTGTCGGAATCTTTAACCAAAGAACCACCGACCGAACTTACCCAACTATAATAATAACCACCGGCAATCGGGCTGTTGGTGAAAAAACTGTAGTTATATTCATACTCCTGTGCCAATAATGGCAGGGAGAACACGAGACAAAAAAACAGTAAATAGATTTTCGACATATTTTTTAAAGTTAATTATGTTAGCACCAAAAAAAGTGCTTTATGCTTTTTATAATTATTAACTTGCTGATTATAAACCTAACAGGTTTTTAAAACCTGTTAGGTTTTGGCTTTTCAGACTTATTTATTGTTTAACCACGGACTTTCAAATCCCAACTTTTTTAATCCGTTCTGTACATCCGGAATTTGCATAAAAAGCTTCCAAAACAAGCCTGTCCGGTAGTTTTCGATCATCACGATAATGGGTCCCTGATCAATGGCGAGGTGTGATTTGGCGTACCAGTTCTGCTCCTCGCTAAAGCCATCTACAAAGCCGTATTCCGACCAGATTTTATCGCCCAGATCGTAATAAAAATGCCGTAAAGCCTGCATCGAATATTCCGGGGTGTAGGGAAACGAAGATAAGGCCGCTGTTGGCTGAATCACGCTTTTGTCCCACTCCGGGCAGTGCGCAACGTAACCTTTGTAGCTGTCGCCTGCGGTTAGCCCCCAGCAGTTTTCGCCGTAACCTTTAAAATTTTTGGGATTATCGATACAGTAAGCCCGGTTGATGAGCGTGTGATTGGTATTTTGTTCCAGATAATCGGTGTGCCAGTCTTTGAGGCCGCGCGGGTCTATTCCCAAAAAGGTATAATGCGCAAAAAACAGCGGTCCGCCGTATTCAAAACCCAGGGGCAGCTTGATGTCGTAATAGGTTTTTCCATTCAGATAAGATGTACTGTTTACCCAGCCGTTAAAATAAACATCAGAAGGAATCGCGTGGGTAGGGGAGGAGGCCGACATGATGTACGTTATCAGACATTCGTTAAATCCACGGATCGGGAAATTCATATCAAAACCGTTTTCGACGCTCCAGTGCCACCAAAGCATGGCATTATTGCCGTTGGTGTGCCAGTTCCAGTTGGCAATATTCCATAGGTTGGTAATGCGGTTGCGATAATAAGTCTCGATGGGAGTGTCGGCATTAAAATATTCCCGTGCGCACAGCAGTCCCATAAATAAATAGCTGGTTTCGACGATGTCGGCGCCATCATCCAGATTGCCGAAAGGGACAGTTTTGCCGGTTGTTCCATTCATAAAATGCGGGAAAATGCCGTGATAGCTGTCGGCTTTGTTCAGGAAATCAACCATTTTCACCAAATGCCTGACGGCAGTGTCGCGACCAATCCACCCACGTTCCACCGCAACGATGGTGGCCATAATGCCAAAGCCGGTGCCGCCGATGGCGCAATCTTCGGAACCAAAAGTTCCGGTGCCAAAATTGGGAACATCGTCGGCTTCGTTTATAAAATCCCAGTAATAATCGCATTTAACTGTTGTGCTTCTTTCACGTGCGAGGCCACTCACCGGGTGGGCATATTCCCAGAAGAACCGGAAAGTCTGTCGCTGCACCACATCCAGCAAAGCTGAATCGGATAAACCCTGAATAATTCCGACAGGCTTGATGTAACCTGGCTGCTCATCATTTTTTCTGGCTTTCTGAGCCATCAAAACAAAACTCACCATCAAAAACACAGTAAGCGTAAATAGTTTTTTTGTATTCATTTTCTTCTTGTTTCAGAATGTTTGTTTTCTTCTTAATTTTCGATAAAAATTACTGTTAAATACCTGGTTTTAAACCTACCAGGTTTGCAAAACCTGTGAGGTTTCATCAAGTCACAAAACCTCACAGGTCTAATAGACCTGGTAGGTTTCAACCCGCTGCAAAACCTGTGAGGATTTTAGTGATTGAAACACGGACTTTCAAAATCCAACTTCTTCAGCCCTTGCTGTATTTCCGGGCAGCTCATGAATAATTTCCATAGTAAGCCCGACCGGTAATTTTCGATCATCACAATGATGGGACCCTGATCGATGGCAAGGTGGGATTTGGCGTACCAGCCCTCACTTTCGTTAAAAGCATCTACAAAACCGTAATCGCTCCAGATTTTATCGCCCAGATCGTAATAAAAATGCCGCAAAGCCCGCATCGAATATTCCGGTGTGTAAGGAAATGCCGAGAGTGCCGCCGTTGGCGAAATTACACCCAAATCGTTGTCGGGAGCGTGTGCGCCATAACCCTGGTGATTATCGCTTGCCGTCAGCCCCCAGCAATTTTCGCCATAACCTTTAAATTTGTTGGGATTTGAGATGCAATGTGCACGGTTAATGAGCGTGTGATTTTTATTCTGTTCCCAATAATTGGCGTAGCGGTCGGACAATCCGTTCGGATCAAGGCCAAGGAACGAATAATGCGAGAAGAAAAGCGGCCCGCCATAATCGAATCCAAGTGGCAGTTTGATGCCATAAAATTCTTTACCGTTCTTGAAAAAGCTGCTTTGCGCCCAGCCCAGGTGATACACGGCGCTGTTTACCGGGTATTGTTCGCCGCTGGCTGCCAGGACGTACAAAATCAAACATTCGTTGAATCCCCTCACCGGAAAATTCATGGCCCAGCCGTTATTGGGGCTCCAGTGCCAGTACAAAACTTCTTCGCCTCCTTTTGTAAACCAGTTCCACTCGATGTCGTTCCAAAGCCAGTTGATGCGGTTGCGTAATTCGGTTTCGATGTTGCTGCGGCCATCAAAATATTGCCTCACACACAGCAAGCCTTGAAATAAATAGGAAGTTTCAACCAGGTCGGCGCCATCATCTTTGCGGCTGAAAGGAATTGTTTTTCCTGTGGAACCGTCCATCCAGTGCGGGAAAACGCCGTGGTAAGCTTCTGCTTTGGATAAGAATTTTACCATTTTTAATAAATGCTTTGCAGCATCATCTCTCGGAATCCAGCCCCGTTCCGTAGCAACGATGGTGGCCATAACCCCAAACCCGGTTCCGCCGGTTGTAACAACTTCATCGCCATAACCGAAGGCTACATTGCTGCGTTCGCGGGCCATTCCGCTTACCGGATGGGCAAAATCCCAGAAATAACGGAAAGTCTGTCGCTGCACGACATCCAGCAAAGCCGAATCGGATAATCCCTGGATGATGCCGACGGGTTTTATCGAATTTGGGATATTCCCGGTATTAACCGCATTTTGGGCATTTAAACCCATCATAGTCAAAAGTAAAAATGCTAAGGTAAGTCGTGTTTTCATTTCAAATTATTCCTGAGTGCGTTAGCTTGCAAATTTAGTAAAATAGGACATTTGGGGAAGTTTTAGCGAAAACATTTGAAGTTTGTTTGATGCCCAGGCTGAGCGGCATTTGCAATGCCGCTTTGATTCCCGATAGCTATCGGGATTGAATTTGTAATTCAACAAAATGCATTATGTTTCGTCAGAATAATTTTTGGATAATTGCAAATTGTCCAGTGTTGTGAGCGGCATTGCAAATGCCGCTCAGCGAGGCATTCAAATCAGCCCCGGCTCAGCGGCATTTGTAATGCCGCTTTGAGCTTTGTTGAATTTGCAATTCAACAAAATGCATTATGTTCCATCAGTCAAATATTTTTTGGACAATTGCAAATTGTCCAGTGTTGTCAGCGGCATTGAGCGGCATTACAAATGCCGCTCAGCATGGGGGTATTATTTCTCACCTGAGCCATTTTAAAATGTCACTTGAGACATTTCCAAATGTCACCTGAGACATTTTTTTTATCACAGGTGACATTTTGACCATCAACTTCAAATCATCCGGAAACTCAACTGGCATTTGATGTCCATGAATTTTTGGAGAAACTTTGCCGGTTAAATAAAAAGTATAAATTTGCATTGATGGAAATTCAGAAGTAAGCTATAAAAAACCGGATGAAGCTTTTTATCAAATACATGGTCTCGATACGCTGCAAAATGGTGGTGAAGTCGGAGTTGGATAAACTCGGGCTGCACTACAAGATGGTCGATTTGGGCGAAGTGGAGATTAAAGAGAACCTTAGCCCCGATCAGCGTGAAATACTCAAAACCGGTTTGCTCAAAGCCGGGCTGGAGCTGATGGATGATAAAAAAGCCATTTTGATTGATAAAATCAAAAATATCATCGTCGAGATGGTGCATTACACCGACGAACCGCTTAAAATTAACTTTTCCGATTATCTTAGCGAAAAGCTCGATTACGACTACACCCACCTTGCCAACCTTTTTTCGGAGACTACTGGCATCACCATCGAACATTTTATCATTGCCCACAAAATCGAGCGCGTAAAAGAACTGCTCCTTTACGATGAACTTAATCTTTCCCAAATATCCTACCTGTTGAATTACAGTAGCGTAGCTCACCTTTCGAACCAGTTTAAAAAGGTCACGGGTTTAACTCCTACCTTTTTCAAAAAGCTCAAGCATAAACGGCTCAGTACGCTTGATAAACTGGGAATGATGTAAATCTTTTATTTAATTATGTAATGTTTTTAGGTTATGAAGGGATCACCTTTGTAACTTGAACATATTCCCGTAATTTACGTGAAAAACCAAAAAAATGCAGGTTTTTCATGCTAAGGTTTTTGTTCATCTCATATTTATTAAGCATCTTATTAAAACTAAATTTATGGAAACAAGTGAAATGGAAAAGTCGAGAGTACACATTACCGTCGAAATTATCGAGTATGTGCCTAATTCGGTGGTCATCAAGACCATTCTTAAAAAATCGACAGGCAATATCAGCGTAATGTCGTTCGACAGTGGCGAAGGGTTAACTGAAAAGACTACTCCTTTCGATTCCTACGCTCAGATTATCGAAGGTAAAGCCGAAATTGTAATTGATGGTGCCTCTTGTGTGCTCGAAACCGGCCAATCGGTTATCATTCCGGCTCATGCACGAAATTATATCAAACCTAACGGACGGTTTAAAATGATACTGACGGTTATTAAAAGTGGGTATGAGTAATCTTCTTCACAAAAGGTACGATCAGCGTAATAATTTCTGGATGAAGTGTCTTGATCTGCTAACTATAAAACTATTTTTTTTGATACGCGCTACTCAACTTTGCCGCTAATTTTAAAGATAATATAAACTTGAAAATACACATTAAATACATGGTGAGCAACCGCTGCAAACTGGCGGTGAAGGAGGCTTTACGAAATCTGGGACTGCATTTTATTGTGGTCGATCTGGGTGAAGTAGAGATCATGGAAACCCTCACCATCGGGCAGCGCGAAGAGCTCAAAATTGCTTTACACAGTTCCGGACTCGAATTGATGGACGACAAACGTGCGGTGTTAATCGAAAAGATCAAAAATGCCATTGTCGAAATGGTTCATCATACAAATGAGGCAGTTAAAGTTAATTTTTCAGATTATCTGAGCGAAAAATTAAACCACGATTACACCTACCTGGCAAACCTCTTTTCGGAAGTTCAGGGAACAAGTATCGAGCAATTTATCATTTCACATAAAATTGAGCGGATCAAGGAATTGATCATTTACGACGAGTTGAGCATTACCGAAATTGCCTGGCAGATGAATTACAGCAGCGTGGCGCATTTATCCAATCAGTTCAAGAAAATGACGGGGCTTTCGCCGAGTCACTTTAAGCAATTAAAAAATAAACGACGCAGCCCGATTGAAGAAATCGGGAATAATGATTAACACTAACCTGAATACGAAATTCGATTACAATGGAACGGACAAAGACACATAATTCGCTATATGCCAGCAGCCTGATCGAAGCCAGCCTGGATCCGTTGATTACCATCAGCCCGGAAGGCAAAATTACCGACGTGAACCAGGCAAAGGTTAATATCACCGGAGTTGAACGTGATAAGCTCATTGGCACTAATTTTTACGACTATTTTACCGAACCTCAGAAGGCGAGAGAAGTCTATCAGGAAGTTTTTGCAAAAGGAAATATTGCCGATTCGCCGCTTACTTTTCGTCATAAAAACAGCAAGCTTACCGATGTCTTGTTTAATGGATCGGTTTATAAAGATATTCATGGAAATGTAGTGGGTGCAGTTGTTGTTGCCAGAGACATTTCAGAGCAAAAATGGGCAACCGAATTGCGAAAGGCCAATAAAGAACTTGCTTTCCAGAATGATGAGAAAGAACAACGGGCACATGAACTTATCGTTGCCAATAAAGAACTTGCCTTCCAGAATGTTGAAAAAGAACAGCGGGCTGCCGAGTTAATCATTGCCAATAAAGAACTGGCATTTCAAAACGATGAGAAAGAGAAGCGTGCCCAGGAATTAGGCGTTGCCAACAAAGAACTTGCATTTCAAAATAACGAAAAGGAAAAACGGGCTTCTGAGTTAATCATCGCTAACAAAGAGCTTGCCTATCAGAATGGTGAAAAAGAACAGCGTGCCCAGGAATTAGGCGTTGCCAACAAAGAACTTGCATTTCAAAATAACGAAAAGGAAAAACGAGCTTCTGAGTTAATCATCGCCAACAAAGAGCTGGCATATCAAAACGATGAGAAGGAAAAACGAGCACAGGAATTAGGCGTTGCTAATAAAGAACTTGCTTTTCAAAACAATGAAAAAGAAAAACGGGCACAGGAATTAGGCATCGCCAACAAAGAACTGGCTTTTCAAAACAATGAAAAGGAAAAACGTGCAGCTGAACTAATCATCGCTAACAAGGAGCTTGCCTATCAAAATAATGAAAAAGAAAAACGCGCCGACGAATTAGGTATCGCCAACAAGGAACTTGCTTATCAAAATAACGAAAAGGAGAAACGTGCGGCGGAGTTAATCATCGCCAATAAAGAGCTGGCATTTCAAAACGATGAAAAGGAAAAACGGGCAGCGGAGTTAGTCGTTGCAAACTATGCCCGCAGTTTGATCGAAGCCAGCCTCGACCCATTGGTTACCATCAGTGCCGGCGGTAAAATCACCGACATGAATGAGGCATTTTCGAACATTACAGAAGTTTCCAGAGAAAAATTAACCGGCACCGACTTTTTTGATTATTTCACCAATCCGCAAAAAGCACGTGAAGTTTATGAAGAAATTTTTGCCAATGGCTCTGTAAGCGATTATCCGCTTACGATAAGGGATGGAAAGCTGACCGATGTTTTATTTAATGGCTCGGTTTATAAAGATGAAAACGGAAAAGTACTCGGCGCAGTGGTGGTAGCACGTGATATCACCGAACAAAAAATTACCGAAAAAGAACTGATCGAAGCAAAAGTGTTTGCCGAACTGGCAACGGCCATTGCCGAAGACGAAAAAAGCAAAGCCGAAAGCGCCACCCGAACCGCAGTAAATGCGGTAAAAGCAAAGCAGCAGTTTTTGTCGAATATGAGCCACGAAATCCGTACGCCCATGAATGCGATTATCGGTTTTACCAAAGTTTTGCTAAAAACCGATTTATCGGCTAAGCAAAACGAATACCTGCATGCCATCAAAATGAGTGGCGACGCCTTGATTGTGCTTATTAACGATATTCTTGACCTTGCAAAAGTTGATGCCGGAAAAATGACGTTCGAGCAAATTCCCTTTAAAATGGAATTATCCATTTCGGCCATGCTCCATCTGTTCGAAACCAAAATTCAGGAAAAGAATCTCAAACTCATCAAAGAATACGACAGCAATGTCCCTGAAGTGTTGGTTGGCGACCCGGTGCGCTTGCATCAGATTATTTTAAACCTTGTGAGCAATGCTGTAAAGTTTACTTCTAAAGGAAAAATTACGGTTAGTGTTCGTTTGCTGAGCCAGAACGAAGAAAAGGCTACCATCGAATTTGCTGTCGCAGATACTGGAATTGGAATCGCCGAAGAGAAAATCGAAAAGATTTTCGAAAACTTCGCGCAGGGTTCCAGCGGTACATCGAGGATTTATGGCGGAACCGGTTTAGGCCTGGCCATAGTCCGTCAATTGGTCGAGCCGCAAGGCGGAAGTATTCGTGTAACCAGTAAAGTTGACGAAGGTTCTACTTTTAGCTTTATTCTGAGCTTTGCGAAAACAAATGTTGAAGTCGAAAACGAAAAAGAAGTTGAGGATTTGGATAACGAAATAAAAAGTATAAGAGTTCTGGTAGCCGAAGACATCCCGCTCAACCAGTTGCTGATGCGCACACTTTTGGATGATTTCGGTTTTGAATGTGAGATTGCCTCAAACGGAAAAATAGCCATCGAAAAACTTGAATCGAAATCGTTTGATGTCGTTTTAATGGATCTTCAAATGCCCGAGATGAACGGGTTTGAAACAACGGCCTACATTCGGGACAAAATGGGTTCTGAAATCCCTATTATTGCACTGACTGCCGATGTTACCACAGTTGACCTGGCCAGGTGCAAGGCTGTTGGCATGAACGATTACATCGCAAAACCCATAGACGAAAAGCTTTTGTATGGAAAAATTATGGGGTTGGTCAGGAAGCCCACGATTGTAAAATTAAACGAGATTAATGGGGAAACAGGAGTCGAAAATAAGAAGCAAAAGTGCATCGACCTGGAATATTTAATGCTGCGAACAAAATCCAATCCGACATTGATGATGGAAATGATTGCAGCTTATCTTGAACAGACCCCACCGTTAATTGTCATGATGAAAAGAAGTTTTAAAGATCACGACTGGAATTCGTTACATGCAGCCGTTCATAAGATGATCCCTTCTTTTTCGATCATGGGCATCAGTCACGATTTCGAAAATATGGCAAAAAAAGTGCAGGAATTTGCCAGCACGCAGCAGCAAACCGAAGGAATCCATGACCTGGTTTTACAGCTTGGAGCCGTTTGCACGCAGGCTTGTAAGGAATTGGAGGAGGAGTTTAACCGGATCAAAAATGCTAAAAGGTGAAATTCTAAAATAAAAATTCATCAGCGAAGCCGGGAAAACAATGTATCTTACCAAAAAAAACTTGAACACGCAAAAATGAAAACTGAAAATAAAATAAAACTGTTCCTGGTGGATGATGACGCCGTTTTCTTAAAATCGTTGGAAATCGAATTTCTTCAGAGCGCCGATTTTACCATCGAAACCTTTGCCACCGGCGAACTTTGTTTGGAAAATCTGCAGCATACCCCCGATATAATCATTTTAGATTATATGCTCGATGGGATTAATAAAACGGCCATGAATGGAATCGAAACCCTGGATAAAATAAAAGCCTTCAATCCGGATATTCCGGTGGTGATACTTTCGGCACAGGATAAAATTGATGTTGCCATAAGCTGCATGCACCACAAGGCTTTCGACTATGTTGTAAAAAGTGAAACAGCTTTCATCCGTTTACAAAAAATCATCACCACCATTTTCAGGTTCAGGAAAATGGAAAAGGAACTGAGCTGGTACATGGAGCGGATGTAATAATAATAGTGGATTTGTAAGATGTATTTGGGTTTTTCATGTCACTAAATTCAGGATGAGAAAGGCGGGTTTAAATATCTGTTTTTCTCTTTTCTGTTTTAAGCCCAAAGCTAAGCGGCATTACAAATACCGCTCAACATCGAAAATTTGTCCATTTCTCTGTGTTTCTTAGTGTTCACCGTGCCTCAGTGGTAAAAGCATCTTCCAGGATTCCAACATTCCATCATTCCAACATTCCAACATTCCAACGTTCCATCTTTCCATTCTTCTCCCAAAGCTAAGCGGCATTACAAATGCTGCTCAACATCGAAAATTTGTCCATTTCTCTGTGTTTCTTAGTGTTCACCGTGCCTCCGTGGTAAAAGCATCTTCCGATATTCCAATATTCCTCTCTTCCATTGTCGAATTGTCGAATTTCCACATTCTCCCATTCTTCCAACATTCCATTCTTCCATTGTCGCCCCGATAGCTATCGGGGGTCGAATTATCAAATAGTCACATTCTTCCACTCTTCCAATCTTCCATCATTCCAATTTTCCTCATCTCTTTGCTCTCCGTGCCTCCGTGGTAAAAACTTCTCCCCGTCTCCGTTTCTCCCCCTCTTCATCTCCTCCCCGCCCAATGTGTGAATGATGTAACTCTTTCCTTTTATTGTGTAATGCTTTAAGGTGTTTATAGAATCACCTTTGTGTGGTGGAAATTAATTCACAAATGTCCCGGCAGTTACGGGAATTAAATAAAAGTACAATGAACGCTACAGAAGTAAAAGGAAACTGGAATGACCAGAAAGGTAAGCTAAAACAAAAATTTGCCATCTTAACCGATAACGACCTGATGTTTGAAGACGGTAAAAAAGATGAGATGTTAGGAAAACTTCAGATTAAACTTGGCAAAACAAAGGATGAATTGCATAAGTTGATTGCTGACCTTTAACCACTGGTTTTTGTTAGAAGTACTGTTCGGCGGGAAAGCCCGTTAAACAGTACTTTTTAAGTCATCATCTTAAAATTCAAAAAACCATCAGCATGAAAAGTCCTTTTTTTGTACTCTCTCTTGCGGCATTGTTGTTTTCGGGAATAATCATTGCAGGATGCAGGTCGGCAGCTAAAAAAGTGGAAGCAGCCGAGATCAAGGTGCAGCGTGCCCAGCAAAAGTTGATTGATATTCAAAATAGCACAAAAGAAGATAAGTTGAAAACGGTCTCTGCCGAAAATTGGGAAACCTTTATGAGCGAATCCATTGCTACAATCAGGAATAATGAAATCAGGATTTCCGAATTAAAAGTAAAGATGAAGAGACCATGCAAGACGCTTGATATACTTTATGAGAAAAGGATCATCGTTCTCGAACAGCAAAACAATGCGCTGAATATTAAGATTGAAGCCTATAAAGAAAATCAAAGCGATTGGGCTTCCTTCAAACGTGAATTTAATCATGATCTGGGTGAACTTGCCCAGGCTTTAAAGGACCTGGCAATAAACAATAATGAGTAAACAAAATTCGCCTTAAAAAAGCCAAAACCGGTATTTTACAGCCGATGTTTAGTGGTTTTTTTTGGAATAGTAAATTATGAGATGTAATCCGGCAGAAACAGAAAAATGGATAAGGGCAAAAAAACTACGAATAAGCTTTTTCGGTTCTGGAAAATATTAGGCCCCGGTCTTGTTACCGGTGCCAGCGACGACGATCCATCGGGAATTGCGACTTACTCGCAGGCCGGTGCCGCTTATGGCCTTTCAACACTTTGGACCGCATTGATCACATTTCCGCTGATGGCTTCTATCCAGGAAATGTGTGCCAGAATCGGGCTGGTAACTTCGAGTGGTTTGGCCGGAACGCTTCGGGCGAATTATTCGAAATTTGTTTTGTATTTGATGCTGTTGTTTAGTTTTCCGGCCATTGTGATGAATATCGGCGCCGATATTGCAGGAATGGGGGCCGTGGGAAACTTGTTGTTTCCGGCTATCCATGCATCTTTTTTCAGTGTCTTTTTTACAGTTATTCTTTTAGCACTGATTATTTATTTGCCCTATCAACGAATTGCTTCGGTGCTGAAATATCTCAGCATCGTGCTTGTTGTGTACCTCATTATTCCGTTTTTATATAAACAGGACCTGGGGGCCATTCTTAAAGCCACCTTTATCCCTACCATAAAATTCGACAAAAATTATATCAGCATGCTGGTTGCCATCCTTGGCACTACTATTTCGCCGTATCTTTTCTTTTGGCAGGCTACGATGGAAGTTGAGCAGCAAAAGAAAAAGCATCTGGTGGTGAACAAAAGAATCATTTCCGAAATGAAAAAAGATGTTGACTTTGGAATGCTATTTTCAAATATTGTCATGTTTTTCCTTATTCTCACCACCGGGACAGTTTTATTTAATGCAGGTATTCATCAGATTGAAACGGTTGAGCAGGCCGCTCAGGCTTTAAAACCATTAGCCGGGGATTCGGCCTATCTGCTTTTTGCCATTGGTGTAATCGGCACCGGCCTGTTGGCCATCCCGGTATTGAGCGGATCGTTGTCGTATATTTTTACCGAAACATTTGGCTGGAAAAATGGATTGGATAAAAAATTCCATCAGGCAAAGATTTTTTATATCATCATAGGTATTTCACTGGTGCTAGGTTTGTCGATGACCTACATGGGCATTTCGCCGATTGATGCATTGATTTATTCGGCCATACTTTATGGAATGACTGCACCGGTTTTGATCGTAATTATTCTTCATATCTCGAATAATAAAAAAATTATGGGTAAATTTACCAATAGCAGGAAGTCGAATATTTTTGGTTTTGCCGCCCTAATATTAATGACTGCCGCCGCCGGGGTTTTAATTTATATGCGGATTACTGAACCTTAATGCTTCTGAGGTATTAAAGTTGGCAGCACATAAATCTGATTGTTAACGGATGTATTTTCGTACGAATAGCTTACAGCAAAAGCCTGAATCTAAACAAAAACAAAACGACCATCAAATAATCTGTGAATGATGTAAATAATAACTTTAATTATGTAAAACCCTCCGGAACGATTAAATACATCTTTGCAAACTGAAATACTAGCTCCAAACAGGAAATTATGGAAACATTGGTCGGAATTCAACAAAGTGAAAAACATCCGGAAAACAAATCATTATCTACCATACAGGAAGCCTTAATTGCTTCCGAAGCGCGCTACAGGCGGCTTTTCGAAACATCAAAAGATGGGATTCTTATCCTCGATGCCGACAACGGCAAAATTGATGATGTTAATCCATTTTTGATTGACCTGCTGGGCTATTCAAAGGAAGATTTCATCGAGAAGACAATCTGGGAAATAGGATTTTTTAAAGATATTATTGCCAACCGGGATAAATTTATCGAATTGCAGCAGAAAGAATATGTCCGCTACGAAGACCTGCCACTCGAAACAGCAACCGGTAAACAAATCAATGTCGAGTTTGTCAGTAATGTCTATTCAGTTAACGGGCACAAGGTAATCCAATGCAATATCCGCGACATCACGCAGCGCCGATGGGCCGGGGAAGTACTTCGCGAAAGCGAATCTTCGCTTCAGTACGCCCAGGAAATTGCAAAAATGGGCGATTGGGAATATGATTTTATCAATCAAAAAAGTAAATGGTCGAAAAATTGTTACGAAATGTTCGGATTAGAACCCTTTGTGTTTACACCCACTTTAGCGTATTTCAAAAGCAGAATCCATCCTGATGATATTCACCTGATTGATGAGGGGCTTGAAAATATGCTTGCAAGCAAAGCACCCACCAAATTCGAGATACGAATAACCTTTCCTGATGGAACGTATAAATGGCTGCAAAACAACATCATTCCTTTTTTTACCAATGGTAACCTTTGTAAATTAAAAGGAGCCAACATCGATATCACCGAACGCAAACTGGCCGAAGCCGCATTGGTAGCAAATAACCTCCGCCTCGAACTTGCCCTGAAGTCGGGAAATATGGCCTGGTGGGAGATGGACCTCATTACCGGAAATGTTACTTTTGAAAAAGGGAAAGCCAAAATGCTTGGGCACCCTTACGAAAAATTAGAACATTATTCAGATTTTATCGCTCTTGTTCATCCCGAAGATGCCGAACGAACGATGCAAGCCATGAAAAATCATCTGCTTGGTTTAGTTGATAAATTTGAAATCGAATACCGGATTTTGACCAAATCGGGTGAATATAAATGGTTTTACGATGTCGGTTCCGTTACTAAAACTGACTCGGACGGAAAACCACTGCTTGTTAGTGGGCTGGTGCTTGATATCAATGAACGCAAATTGGCCGAAACGGAAACTCGTAATAACGAAATCCGTTTGCGTGCGCTCCTTCAAACTATACCCGATTTAATCTGGCTTAAAGATACGGAGGGCGTGTACCTGTCGTGCAACTCGATGTTCGAGCGCTTTTTTGGCGCCACAGAAAAGGACATTATTGGTAAAACCGATTACGATTTTGTTGACAAGGAGCTTGCTGATTTCTTTCGTGAACACGACCGTGCAGCCATGGTTGCGGGCAAACCCATCAGTAACGAAGAGTGGGTTACTTTTGCCTCTGATGGAAAAAGCTTATTTCTGGACACCAACAAAATGCCGATGTTTGATTCCACGGGAGCCATCATTGGGGTGCTTGGCGTTGGTCGTGATATAACCATGCGTAAGCAAACCGAAATTAAACTGCTCGAGAGCGAAGAAAAGTTTAAATCAATTTTTGAAGGTTCAAACGACGCAATCATGCTGTTAAATAAGGACGGCATTTTTGATTGCAATAAACGAACTTTAGAAATTTTTAAGATTGATCGTAAAGAAGAACTTTTTGGGTTGCATCCACTCCGGTTTTCACCGTTAAAACAAGCCCATGGAAGGATTTCGGACGAAATTGCTGATGAAATAATTAACGAAGCACACCTGCCTGATAAACAAATCGACTGGATTTTTACCCGCTCAAATGGTGAGATTTTCCCGGCAATAATTCAATTTTCTGCTTTTTTATCGGGTGGCGAAAATGTGCAGCAAGTTACCATCAGAGACATCACTGCGATAGAGCAGGAATTAATCATTACCAACAAGGAACTTGCCTTTTTAAACCGTGAAAAAGAAAATCGGGCTGCCGAATTAATTATCGCCAATCAAGAACTGGCTTTTCAAAACCTGGAAAAAGAAAATCGGGCTGCCGAATTAGTTGTCGCCAACAAAAGGCTTGCTTTCGAAAACGAGGAGAAAGAAAAGCGGGCTGCTGAATTAATTATCGCCAACAAGGTACTTCTTTTCGAAAATGAAGAGAAAGAAAGTAGGGCAGCCGAATTAATTATCGCCAATCAAGAACTGGCTTTTCAAAACCTGGAAAAAGAAAGTAGGGCAGCCGAATTAGTTGTCGCCAACAAAAGGCTTGCTTTCGAAAACAAGGAGAAAGAAAATCGGGCTGCTGAATTAATTATCGCCAACAAGGTACTTCTTTTCGAAAATGAAGAGAAAGAAAGTAGGGCAGCCGAATTAATTGTTGCCAATAGAGAACTTGCATTTCAAAACCTGGAAAAAGAAAAGCGGGCTGCCGAGTTAATTGTTGCCAACGAAGTACTTGTTTTCGAAAATCATGAGAAGGAACATCGCGCTGCCGAGTTAATTGTGGCAAAAGAAAAAGCCGAAGAGAGCGACCATCTGAAATCGGCTTTTCTCGCTACGATGAATCATGAATTGAGAACCCCGCTGAACCATATTCTGGGGTTTAGCGAAATCATAAATTCTATGGCCGAAAGCGCCGAAATTAAAGATTGGGCAAATATTATTTTTAAAAGTGGCACCGGCCTTTTAAATATTATCGAAGATATTTTCGATCTTGCACTCGCCGAGCAGGGACAGATTAAAATCAGAAAGCAATCTTTTAAAGGGATTGATATTTTTCTTGAAAACCGGAAAGCCCTCGACGAAATAATTGTTAATGCCGGTAAAGAAAACGAAATCAAATTGGTTTATAAACCCGACAGCACATTACTCCAAACTTTTCTGATCGCAGACCGGAGCAAAATAAACCAGGTTTTGGTAAACCTCTTTAAAAATGCATCAAAATTCACAAGCAAAGGCACTATCGAATTTGGTTTTTATCAAAAGGACCAAAATGAGATTGTGTTTTATGTAAGAGATACTGGAGTTGGGATTCAACAAGATAAAATGGATATAATTTTCGAGTTTTTCAGGCAGCTCGACGATTCAAATACGCGCTATTATGGAGGTGTTGGAATAGGTCTGGCAATCTCAAAAAGGATTGCAGAGGCCATGAATGCACGGATTGTTGTCGAATCGGAGGTTGGCAAAGGCACGACTTTCTTTTTACATGTGCCTGTCGAAATCACTTCGTTAGGTGTACAAATGCAGGAAAGCGACGAAGACGTAACAATTCCTGATTTGACTGGTAAAACCATACTCGTCGCCGAAGATGATCCCATCAGTATGCGGCTGATCCAAATGTTGCTCGAAACCACAAACGCAACCCTCGTTGAAGCCGAAAACGGACAGGAAGCCATCGAAAAGATGGCTGAGTTTCAAAACATCGATCTGATTTTGATGGATTTAAAAATGCCTGTTCTCGATGGCTATAAAGCCACCACTCAGATTAAAGCCATCTGGCCCGACATAAAGATTATCGCGCTCACCGCCTATTCGATTGTTAAAGAAAAGAAACTTGCGTTAAGCGCCGGCTGCGACGACATCATTATAAAACCCATTGATAAGCGTATTTTATTCGCCAAGTTAAAGCAGTTTTGCAATGGTTAGATTTATTGGCAGGTCGTAGTCCAAAAATTCAGTCGGGTTAAGCGGCATTTATAATGCCAATCAACATCGAAAATTTGTCGCTTTCTCTGTGTTTCTCAGTGTTCTCCCTGCCTCCGTGTTTATTTTTCCACCATTCCACCATTCCACCATTCCACTCTTCCACCATTCCACTCTTCCACCATTCCACCATTCCATTCTTCCACCTTTCCACTCTTCCATTCTTCCATTGTCGAATTTCCACATTCTCCTATTCTCCCATTTTCCCACTCTTCACTTCTCCTATTCTTCCACTCTTTCATTCTTCCATCTTTCCATTCTTCCACTCTTCCCTTCCCCGCCCAATGTGTGAATGATGTAACTCTTTCATAATATTGTGTAACGCTTTCGGCTGCCAACAGCGAGACCTTTGTACTGTGAAAATTACAAACAAACCTGAAAAAAAATAGTAGCATGAAAACGATAAAATTATTCGTATTGGGATTGGTGTTGTTTGCTGCAATTGCAGTGCAAGCCCAGGTCTCAGTAAATATAAACCTTGGGACTCCGCCACCCTGGGGTCCTGTGGGATATACCGAAGTACGCTATTATTACCTGCCGGATGTAGAGGCTTATTATGATGTACAATCGTCGGTGTTTATTTACGACCTCGATGGAATCTGGGTTCAAAGAACTTATCTGCCTGTCCGTTACCGGAATTATGACCTGTACAACGGCTATAAAGTGGTCATGCACGATTATCACGGGAACACACCATACATTCATCATAACGATTACCGGAAAAAATATTATAAAGGTTATCATTAAGGAAAGCAACGGACCATAGGCCAAAAGCCTGGCCGGAATCGCTTTAAAGCTCAGGATCACCAAAATGAAAACGAGCGTCATGACAAGGGTAAATACAATGGAAATGATAACCATAAAAATAATCAAAAGGCACTCAAACACGACAATGGAAATGGTAAGAAGAATAAAAAGAAGTAGGCAATTTCCTGAATTTTTAAATGACTAAAAGTGTTGACAAAATAAATTATCAAACAAAAATTAATATTAATCTAAAACTTTATACAAATGAAAACAATTACAGTAACAATGCTATTATTCCTTATGATGATAGGGATTAATCTGGACGCTCAGAATACCAGAAATTCTGAAAGCTATGGCAAGACATTAAACCTGGGCGTGGGTATTGGCGGATATGCAGGGTATTACCACCACTCCGGGCACATGATGCCTGTTCTCCATCTTGACTATGAATTTGATGTGGCAAACAGTTTTACGCTGGCTCCATTCATCAGTTTTTACACCTACCGAAACGATCACGAATGGCAGAATAATTCTTACTATTATCGCCAGACCGACATCCCAATTGGTATAAAAGGCACCTACTATTTCGACCGGATTTTCGAAGCAAACTCCGACTGGGATTTTTACCTTGCGGGCTCTTTGGGATTTGTTCTGATAACCTCGAGATGGGAAGATGGCTATAATGGTGATAAAGATTATTACCCCTATCCAAATCCTTTATTTCTCGATTTACATATCGGTACCGAATACCACCTGAATAACAAGGTCGGATTATTCCTCGATCTGTCGACCGGTGTTTCAACCATTGGACTTGCAATTCATTAAAAGGCTAAGAATACCTGGTAATGTGTGAATGATGTAACTCTTAAACTTAATTATGTAACGCTTTCCGGCACCAAAGGAAAGACCTTTGTACCAATGATTTTAATTTAATTATTTAAAAAATATAAGACGTATGAAAAAGATTATTTTACTGTTAGCCGTGTTTTTTGCTGTAACATTTGCAGCACAATCACAAAACAAAATGCGCCCCTGGCTTGTTGGGGCAAGTACTAATTACGTTGACTTTCTTGCTGTTCCAATGCCTGTCAGCGAGCAGTTAACCAATGCCAACTGGATGGGAAATACAGTTCTTTCGCAATTAAAAGTGGCAAGATTACTTAGCAAAGAAATCGTATTCAGCACCGAATTTTCGATGATTAAACTGGAGAAGGAAAAGTTAAATGCCTGGACCGATGGAGAATATCAGCCAGCAATCTCAAATAACAACATGTGGAGGATTCAGGGCCAGTTTGCTTACAAATTTACGAACGGTTATCTTTTAAAGGAAGACGCCATGTTCGATCCTTATGTTTTTCTGGGTGTTAACGGTTCGATTATTGACGAAACTACCTTTCTGGCGCAATCAACCGGTGTTGGTGTAAATATCTGGGTAACTGACTGGCTTGGCGTTAACGCCGAAGGTTCTTACGATTGGGTTTTCGATTGGAACGACTATTTCCATTATTCATTTGGCGTTGTGGCCAGGTTTGGAAAAAAGAGTGATGCAGATAAAGATGGTATTTCCGATAAAAAAGATTTATGCCCAAATACTGCCGGACTTGCCGAATTTAAAGGTTGCCCTGATACCGATGGTGATGGTGTGCCTGATAAAGAAGATAAATGCCCTACCGTGGCTGGTCCTAAAGTTTTAGGTGGTTGCCCTGATACCGATGGCGACGGAGTTATTGATACCGAAGACAGATGCCCGACAGTTGCTGGTCCAAAAATTACTGATGGCTGTCCTGATGCTGATGGTGACGGTGTTTTTGATGACAACGATAAATGCCCAAATGTTGCTGGTTTAGCCCAGTTTGGTGGTTGCCCTGATAGTGATGGTGATGGTATTCCAGATAATGAAGATCAATGTCCGTCCATGGCTGGTCCAAAATCAGCAAATGGTTGTCCGGATGCCGATTTTGATGGTATTCCCGATGTTTCAGATGCTTGTCCCAACGAAAAAGGAACCATCGAAAATAAAGGTTGCCCCACCATGAAAATGACTGAGGTCAAGGTAAAAGAAGTCGAAAGCCAATTAAACAGTTTTTCTGATTATGTGGAATTTGAGACCAATAAGTACGTGATAAAACAAAAATCGTACAAGGACCTCAACGAAATTGTTACGCTCATGCAGCAATATCCTGATGCAAAATTTGCTATCGAAGGTCACACCGATGATGTTGGCCAGGATGCAGATAATCAGGTTTTATCCGAAAGCCGTGCTTATGCCATGCATCAATATTTTGTCGACAAAGGCATCGACCCTAAACGTATGACTTTTGTAGGATATGGCGAATCACGCCCCAGAGATACAAACGCCACACCTGAAGGAAGAGCAAAAAACAGACGCGTCGAAATACGCCTTGTTCAATAATTCTATCTACCATTTCTTCTAATTTTAAAGGGTGTTTTGCTTCATTGCAGAACGCCCTTCTCCTTTTAAAAGGGTATTGTTTAAAACCGAAATGTGTGAATGTTGTAACTCTTTCTCCTAATTATGTAATGATCCTGGAGTGTGTGTTAGCGACCTTTGTAACGTGAAAATTATTTCATACCTGACCTGCCAGTTGCGGGATTAAAACACACAAAAATGAATACTACCGAAGTAAAAGGAAACTGGAATGAGCAAAAAGGCAAACTCAAACAGAAATTTGCAATTTTGACCGACGACGACCTGATGTTCGTATCAGGCAAAAAAGAGGAAATGTTGGGAAAACTACAAGCTAAACTTGGCAAAACAAAGGAAGAATTACATAAGATAATCGCTTCACTCTAATCAGAACACCATGTTTAATGTGCAGGTCTTTCAGCACATTTTTACCGATTTTAATGATTGTTCAAATCTAAAAATCTCAAACAGTTCATCCGGCCAGCCTTTACCGCCTTAAGGCGGTAAAGGCTGGCCCGCTTGAACGAAACATCAAAATTCGGGAATGAAATCAAACATAAGCAGATGAAAAAATTTAATCCGGTCAACATTAAAAAAGTAAAAGGTTTTGCAACCGCACAATCGGTGAGGCTTAGCGAAAAAACAATGGCTAAAACCAAAGCAGCAGGCAACTTTTTAACTGTTGTTGCTGATGTATTTTTGTTCATCATGCTGGTTGTAAAAGAAACCTTTTCGCGAAAATTTGAATTTAAAGAATTCTTCCGCCAATGTTTCCAGATAGGCTATAAATCGTTGCCACTGATCTCGGTCACCGGCGCCATCATGGGATTGGTGCTAACAATCCAGTCAAGGCCGGCGTTAGTTAGTTTTGGGGCTGTTGCCATGCTTCCGGGAATGGTTGCCGTTTCGCTGATCAGGGAAATGGGGCCGGTGATTACTGCATTGATCTGTGCTGGAAAAATTGGTTCGGGAATGGGAGCCGAGTTAGGCTCGATGAAAGTGACCGAACAAATTGATGCGATGGAGGTTTCCTCCACAAATCCAATCCGGTTTTTGGTGGTAACCCGCGTTTTGGCCGCAACGCTGATGATCCCTTTATTGATTTTATACGCCGATGCGCTTGGAATTTTTGGAAGCTGGATCGGCGCCAATCTTAAAGGCGACGTATCGCTTTCCTTGTTTTTCTCGCAGGCTTTTGGCCAGGTTAGTTTTATGGATTTATTCCCTGCCGTGATTAAGTCGTTCTTTTTCGGAGCAGTCATCGGCCTGGTTGGAACCTATAAAGGCTACAATGCCGGTCGTGGGACCGAAAGTGTAGGTGTGGCAGCTAATTCAGCAGTTGTTTTGGCTTCGCTACTGGTGCTGGTTGTTGATATGATTGCGGTGCAGATAACAGATATGCTTTAAGAATGGAATGATGGAATGATGGAATGATGGAATGATGGAATGATGGATTTTTTTTACCACGGAGGCACGGAGTACACGGAGAAAGAACTGAGAAGGAAGATTGGAATAATGGAAGAATGGAAAATTGCAATGATGGAAGAAATTTAGAAAATGATGAAAACAATCCACACAATAGATGAAACCAAAACAGATACCTCGGTTGATGAAAAAAGCCGTGAGCCGGTTATCGAAATTAATAACCTGAAAAAATCATTTGGAACCCAGGAGGTTTTGAAAAATGCCTCTTTAAAATTATTTAAAGGCGAAAACCTTGTGGTGCTTGGTAAATCGGGGAGTGGGAAATCTGTTCTCATCAAATGCATCGTTGGTCTTTTGAGCGTTGATGGTGGTACAATTAACGTTTTTGGAGAAAGTGTTACCGGTTTAAACCGGAAAAAACTGGAAGAACTTCGGACAAAAATCGGATTTCTTTTCCAGAGTGGCGCCTTGTACGACTCGATGTCGGTGAAAGAAAACCTGGAATTTCCGCTGCGGCGGATCAAGAAAAATCTTACCGAAAATGAAATTAAAGAAAAGGTAAACGAAGTTCTCGAAAACGTAGGTTTACCTGATGCCCTGGATAAAATGCCCTCACAGCTTTCGGGCGGCATGCGTAAAAGGATCAGCCTGGCACGAACCATCATTATTGATCCTTTGATTATGCTCTACGACGAGCCTACAACCGGTCTTGATCCCGTTACTTCCAACGAAATCAGTGAACTCATCAATGAAGTTCAGAAAAAGTACAAAACTTCATCCATCATCATCACGCACGATATAAAATGCGCGCTCAGCACTGCAGACAGGGTACTTATGCTGATGGACGGTGAAGTTTATAAAGAAGGGAAACTGATGGACTTCGAAAAATCTACCGATCCGGTTATTAAGGCTTTCTTTAATTAATATTCAAATCTCAAATCACAAAGGGCAGTGCGCTCTGCGCTAAGCGCATAGCGACTTAGATAAATCATAAAATTCAAATTACAAATACGCAGTCAATCATCAATCATAAATCATCAATCTGAAATCACAAATCATAAATAAAATGGAAACGCACACACAAAAATTTAAAATACGGCTTGGTCTTTTTGTTGCCGCAGGATTGGCGCTTTTTGTACTTGCCGTTTTTATCATCGGGAAACAGAAAAATCTCTTCAACCCTGTTTTCAAAATCACCACAACTTTTTATAATGTGAGTGGTTTGCAGGTTGGGAATAATATCCGCTTTTCGGGAATCAACGTGGGTACAGTCGACAGAATCAACATTATCAACGATTCCACGGTGCGGGTGGATATGCTGGTGCGAAAAGAGATTAAGCAGTTTATAAAATCAGATTCAGAGGTAACCATCGGCTCCGAAGGACTTATTGGCGATCGCCTGCTGATTATTACGCAAGGCAGCACTGATGCTCCGGAAGCAGCAGAAGGAGAGCAGCTTTCATCCACCGAACCTGTCGAAACCGATGCCATCATGGCCAGTCTGGAGATTTCCGCTGCCAATGCCGAGATTATTACGTTTCAGCTTGCCGAGATTATGATTAAGATTAACAGCGGAGAAGGTACACTGGGGCGGTTGATTCAGGACACGGTTTTTGCTGAAAACCTGAACCAAACCATGGTCAATCTTAAAAGCAGTTCGCAAGGATTGGAAGAAAACATGGAAGCCGTAAAACATAACTTCCTGTTTAAAGGATATTTTAACAAAAAGAAAAAAGCTGCCGAAAAGAAAGCCGCCGATCAAGAGGCGAAAAATGAAAAGAAATAAAGTACTCCTGGCAGCAGAAGGTAAAAACCGCTGCTAGGCGGCATTTGCAATGCCGCTTTGAAGGCTGGTGAATTTGCAATTCACCAAAATTGAAAGTCGATCAGATGATAGACCGGTATTACAAATGCCGCTCAGCTTAAAGAACAAATTATTTGATCGGCATTACAAATGCCGCTCAGCCTAAGGAAATAAGGGCGTAAACGCCATGCCATCATTAGTTTGGTGTTTCAAATAATCCCAATCCGCCAGCGTTCGATTGAGCTCATGACGAAGTCTGGCGGACAGTTCTGCATGGGGTAAGCATCGGGAAATTCCATCATAACAAAATTCTATTGTCAAATTTGAGTTTTGCTTTTTGGATTGTGTAATTTTCTGGCAGATAAATTTTTAAAATAAAAAAGAGGACACTAACGGTATCCTGTTAAAATGTGGTTCAAATTTATCATCGGTTTGTTTTTTGTTTCGGTTGTGATGACTGATTTCGCGTTTGCGCAACAAATCGCCGTCAAAACCGATTCGACCAGAATTTACCGGAATATCGAAAACTTTTCAAAAAAGGGCAGGTTTACAAAGTTCATGTACGGCCTGTTTTTTAAGCCCGTTGCAACGGTCAAAAACAAAAACAGCCCTAAAAAGAAAGTTTATAAAAAGCTGATTCAAAAACCTTACAGCGCATTTGAGGGAAAAACCATCCGCCACATCAATATCGAAACGCTCGACCCTTTTGGCTATACGATTGCCGATACCATTGTTGCTAATCAAAACTTCCTCGCAAAAACCGGAAACAGTCTTCATCTTAAAACCCAGCCGATAACCATCCGAAACCTTTTGCTCATCAGGCAAAACCAGCCCTTCGATTCGTTGCTGGTCAAAGAATCGGAAAGATTGGTGCGCAGCCAGGGTTATGTCCACGATGTTTCATTTTTTGTAAAGTCCGTCTCCAAAAACTCCGACTCGGTTGACATTTTTATCCGCGAATTAGATAACTGGAGCATTATTCCAAAGGCCGAATCAACGGCTTCGAGTTTCACTATAAATCTCCTCGAAAAAAATTTCTTAGGATCAGGTCATGAGTTTCGGAATATCTACACCTGGAATCACACCACCGGTGAAGATGCCTTCAGTACCAGATATTACATTCCAAACATCCGTAACACCTATATTAATTCGACACTACTTTACGGAATTGATGAATACGAAAATTTTGTAAAAAGCTTCGCTGTTGATCGTCCTTTTTTTTCACCCTTTGCCAAATGGGCGGCAGGCGTAAACTTTGCGCAGATATTTCGCAACGACTCGATCATGAATAGCGATTCGAGCTATGTGCCGCAACGGTTTAAATATAATTTGCAGGATTACTGGGCAGGACATGCCACGCGAATATTCAAAGGAAATACCGAATTTAGCCGAACCACCAATCTGATTACCACTGCGCGGTTTTTAAGAATCCGTTATCTCGAAAAACCCAGCGAAACTATTGATACACTGCATTTTTATACCAACGAAGATTTTTACCTCGCCGGCATCGGCATCTCCACCCGAAAATATGTGATGGATAAATACATCTTTGATTTTGGATTGACGGAGGATGTCCCGATTGGCAAAGTTTACGCTCTGACGGGTGGTTACCAGGTCAAAAATGACGTCGGTCGGGTTTATCTTGGGGCGCGGGTTTCTTTTGGTAATTATTACGAATGGGGCTACCTGAGTTCAAACTTCGAATACGGGACTTTCTTTCGCGCAGCTCAGGCTGAACAGGGTGTTGCATTAGCCGGACTGAGTTATTTTACGGGCCTTAAAGAAATCGGCAAGTGGAAATTCAGGCAATTTGTGAAGTTGCAGTTCACGGGCGGATTAAACCGTTTTGCCACCGACAGTTTGACGATAAAAGACGGTTATGGCCTGGATGGATTCAATAGCAGCGGTTTAACTGGAACAAACCGGGTTTTATTTACCTTGCAGACGCAATCCTACGCCCCATGGAATTTTATCGGATTCCGGTTTGGGCCATATTTTATCTGTTCGCTGGGTATGCTTGGCGATGCCACAACCGGATTTAGCAACAGCAAAGTGTATTCACAAATTGGATTGGGTGTATTAATAAAAAACGACTACCTCGTGATTAATACATTCCAGCTATCGATCGCTTTTTATCCCACCATCCCGGGTTTAGGTTCCGATATTCTAAAAATTAATTCCTTCAAAACCACCGATTTTGGTTTCAAGGATTTTGAGATCGGAAAACCGGCACCAGTAGGGTTTCAGTAAAATTCTAAATTGAATGTTCATTCTTCTGTTCCAACCTTCTAACATTCCAGTTTTTTCCCGATGGCTATCGGAGTTCCAACATTCCATTCTTCCATCTTTCCATTCTTCCACTCTTCCATTCTTCCCCGCAGCTTAGCGGCATTTGTAATACCGCTTTGTCCATGGTTGAATTTGTATTTCAACAAAAAACGACAAACTTTGATTCCAGTGCACTTTGGAACATTTATCGGCATTGTTGTTACTGTCGCAGCCTTTTTCTTTGGCAGTAGTTCCGGCTCTAAAGAGAAAAGTGATGGGATAATCAGGGTTTTGGGAAAGATGAAATGAGGTTTCAAATCATTTGCAATCTAATTTATTATTGGTAATGGCTTTAAATAAAGTCTAAAAATATCATTCTAAGGTATTTTTCCTAAATTTGTTTTTAATAGTATCTGATACTTTTCAGGGGTAGTCGGGAAGCATTAGTCGGATACCCCTGAAATGTTCAGGGTTATAAACATGTTATAGCCAATGCTGAAAAAACGTTGACAGTAAGTTCATCATTAAACAATTTTTCCTATGGACATTCAGGACAAAACCAAGGGAGAGCTGCAAAAGGAGTTAACGGAATTGCAGAGCAATTTTAATTACCTAAATTTATTAAAAGATATTGACGCCGCCAGGCGCATGCAACTTGAGCAGGAATTAGCTGAAGCTCATCAGGAAATTGCCTTTCAGAATGAAGAAAAAGGAAAACGTGCAGCCGAGTTAATCATTGCAAATTTAAAGCTTAAGTTTGAGACAGAAGAGAAAGCAAAACGAGCAGCCGAGTTGGTCATTGCCAATATTGAACTTGTATTTCAAAACGAGGAAAAAGCAAAACGAGCAGCCGAGTTGGTCATTGCCAATAAAGAACTTGTCTTTCAGAATGGGGAAAAAGTAAAGCGGGCTAAAGAATTAGAAAATGTAAATCGAGATCTTGAACAATTTGCTTATGTTGCCTCACACGACCTTCAGGAACCTCTGCGCATGATTTCGAGCTACACCCAATTGCTCGAACGCAGATACAAAGATAAATTAGACCAGGATGCAAACGATTATATTCATTTTGTGGTAGATGGAGCAATTCGCATGCAAAAACTCCTCATCAGTTTACTTGATTTTTCGCGGGTAAGCACCCGTTCAAAGACTTTTAAACAAGTTGACACCAAAACGATTGCCGGGCAGGCTATTTCAAATCTTCAGCAATTGATACGTGAGAATGCTGCCCTGATAACCAACGATGACTTGCCGGTTATTCAAGCCGATGAAATGCAGATTTTACAGGTGTTTCAAAACCTTATTGAAAATGCCATTAAGTTTAAAAAGAAAACGGAATTGCCCAAAATACATATCACTTGTACAAAGCAGCAAGAAATGTATCAGTTTTCGGTAGCAGATAACGGAATAGGAATTGAAATGCAATATCACGACAGGGTTTTTATCGTCTTTCAGCGTTTAAATTCAGCAAAAGATTACCCCGGATCCGGCATCGGGCTATCTATTTGTAAACGCATCGTAGAGCGACATGGAGGAACTATCTGGTTTGAATCGACTGTAAACGAAGGGTCTACTTTTTATTTTACAATACCGGAGCAAATCGCCACAGATTCACAGATTAATAGATAAAAAAATATACTTTTAAGTATGAAATATTCAGAGCAACAATACCCACTTCAAGATGAATCGTATCAGATCATCGGAATATGCATGGAGGTTCATAGAATTTTGGGCAGAGGATTGCTCGAAATAGTTTATAAAGATGCTATAGTAAACTTTGGCGAAAACTCATTAATAACAAAAAGAATTGTTTTATAATCTGTGAATCCGTGGCAAAATTTAAAATCTGAATTATGGAAAACCTGAAATTAGTTGAAATTCTTTTAATTGAAGACAATCCGGGCGATGCACGGCTCACCCAGGAGGCATTAAAAGACGGGAAGGTGAGAAACATCCTTCATATTGTGTATGATGGAGAAGAGGCAACCGATTTTCTTTTCAAAAGAAATCAATATAAAAATGCCTCCCGGCCCGACCTTATCATACTCGACCTTAACCTGCCAAAAAAGAACGGGCAGGAAGTGCTGGCCGAAATTAAAGCCGATGACAGCCTGAAAAGTATACCTGTAATTATTCTTACCATATCCAAACAGGAACAGGATATTATTAGGTCGTATAATTTACATGCCAATTGCTTTTTAATCAAGCCAATTGACTTGAACCAATTCTTTGAAGTGATAAAATCAATTGAGGATTTTTGGCTCACATTAGTTAAACTTCCCAGATTATGAAAAATTCATAAAAAACAGACCTAAACGACTTGAAAAATACAGAATTTAAAAATAAACTGTCATGAATGAGACAAAACAACAATTTCAGCCAATCGTCCTTGAAAAATCGCCGACTGGTATCAAAGGACTCGATGAAATAACTTTCGGCGGATTGCCAAAAGGAAGGCCAACCCTGGTATGCGGAAATGCAGGTTGTGGAAAGACCTTGTTCGCCATGGAATTTCTGGTTCGCGGAGCGCTTCAGTACAACGAACCCGGCGTTTTTCTGGCATTCGAGGAAACCATCGAAGAACTTGCTACCAACGTAGCT